>JASLCK010000011.1 GCA_030151865.1 Rhodospirillaceae bacterium
GTCATCAGCCATGTGCCCGGCGGGCTGGGGGTGTTCGAAGGGTTGATGGTGCTGATGCTGCCGCACATCCCGCCCGCCGTGGTGCTGGGGCGGCTGGTGCTGTACCGGCTGATTTACAATCTGCTGCCGCTGGTGATCGCCGCCGTCATCCTGGCCGGGATCGAGCTGTGGCAGCGGTCCCGCGCCGTGGCCCGCACGGCGCGCATTGCCGCCGATACTCTGGGCATGTTGGCGCCGGGCGTGTTTGCCGTGATGGCGCTGATGGGCGGCACCGTGCTGCTGTGGTCGGGCGCCACCCCCGATCTGCCGGAACGCATCGATTTTCTGGAAAGCTTCGTGCCACTGTCGGTGGTCGAGGTGTCGCACCTGTTGGGCAGCGTGGTGGGTTTGTGGCTGCTGTTACTGGCGCGCGGCCTGTATCGCCGCCTGGACGGGGCTTACTGGCTGACCTGCCTGCTTTATGCGGCGGGCGTGGTGTTTTCCCTGCTGAAGGGCTTCGATTGGGAAGAAGCGGGCTTCATGCTGATCCTGCTGGCCGCCCTGGCCCCCAGCCGCCGCGCCTTTTACCGCAAGGCATCCTTGATTCAGCAGCGCTTTACCCTGAACTGGGCGGCGGCTGTGGTGGTGATCGTCGGCGGCTGCGTCTGGCTGGCGTTCTTCGCCTTCAAGCATCACGCCTATTCGCGTGAGATGTGGTGGCAGTTCGCCTTTGACAATCAGGCCCCGCGCACCTTGCGGGCCATGGTGGCGGTCACCGTGCTGGCGGTGGCTTGGTTCCTGGGGCAATTGCTGGCCCCGGCCCGGCAAAAGCCCGCTGCCCCCGACGATGCCCAACTGGACAAGGCCGCGACCATCGTCGCCCAATCGCCATCGGCGGAAGCGCAGATCGCCCTGTTGGGCGACAAGAATTTCCTGTTCGATCCCAAGGAACAGGCGTTCTTGATGTACGCCATTTCCGGCCGGTCCTGGGTGGCCCTGGGCGATCCGGTGGGACCGCAGGAATGCTGGCCCGACCTGATCTGGCGATTCCGCGAAATGGTGGACCGGGCGTCGGGCTGGCCGGTTTTCTATCAGGTCAGCGCCGAAGCCTTGCCGTTCTATCTCGATCTGGGTCTGTCCTTTGTAAAGCTGGGGGAAGAAGCCCGCGTGCCGCTGGCCGATTTCTCGCTGCAAGGATCGGTCCGTAGCGAATTGCGCTATGTCCACAAGCGGGCGCAAAAGGACGGGTCCAGCTTCGAGGTTATCCCGCCCGAGGCGGTGCCCGCCCTGCTGCCCGAACTACAGGCGGTGTCCAACGATTGGCTGACCGCCAAGAACACCAAGGAAAAGGGCTTCTCGCTCGGCTTCTTCGACCCCGATTATCTGGCCCGCTTCCCGGTTGCCCTGGTGCGCCGCGATGGCAAGATCGTCGCCTTTGCCAATCTGTGGCAATCGGGTGGGAAAGAGGAAATCGCCGTCGATCTGATGCGCCATTCCAGCGAAAGCGGCTATGGGGTGATGGATTATCTGTTCATCGAAGCCATGCTGTGGGGCAAGGACCAGGGCTATCACTGGTTCAGCTTTGGCGTCGCCCCCCTGTCGGGCATCCGCGACAATGCCCTGGCCCCGCTGTGGAACCGCCTGGGGGCCTTCCTCTACCGCCATGGGGAAGACCTTTACAATTTTCAGGGACTGCGCAAATACAAAGAAAAATTCCTGCCGGTGTGGCAGCCGCGCTTCATGGCCTCGCCGGGCGGGGTGGTGTTGCCCCGCGTCGCCGCCGATGTGGCGACCCTGATTTCCGGCGGCGTCAAAGGACTGGTGATGAAATGAGAAAGTTCCTGTTGGGCGCGATGGCGGCGCTGGCCTATTGTCTGGCGCTGCCCGCCCAATCGGCCAATCCGGCCCCTGCCTTGCCGTCCCTGCCCAAAGGCACCTTGGTGGAACTGCCCGCCACCGGCGACGCCCACGACCTGGCCCTGATCATTTCCGGCGATGGCGGCTGGGCCGATCTGGACAAACAGTTGGGCGCGGTGCTGGCCGGGCGCGGCGTCAGCGTGCTGGGCTGGGACGCTTATAAATATTTCGACCATACCCGCAGCCCGGAAGAAACCGCCGCCGACGTCGCCGCAACCTTGCGCCATTATCAGGCGGCCTGGGGCAAGGATCGGCTGATCCTGATCGGCTTCAGCTTTGGCGGCGCGGTGATGCCGTTTGTCCTGAACCGCCTGCCCGCCGACCTGCGCCCCAAAGTGGTGCAGGTGACCTTGCTGGCCACCGAAACCTATGCCAACTGGGAAATCCATTGGGGCGACTGGCTGAAGGACAGCCCGCACGCCAGCGCGCGCCCCCTGGCGCCGGAAATGGCCCGTCTGTCGGGCTATAAGCTGTTGTGCGTCTATGGCGCGGACGAAGCGGCAGGCTCGATCTGCCCAACCTTGCCGCCCGCCCAGGCGGAACTGCTGAAGCTGCCGGGCGGACATCATTTCGACGGCAATTATCCGGCCCTGGCCGAACAAATCTTGCGGCGGGTGCCCCAATGAGCGACCACGATATCGACCTGAACGAGCGGCTGATCCAACTGGAAAGCCGTATCGCCCATTACGAACGCATGGCCGAGGATTTGTCCGACGTCATCGCCCGCCAGGACCGCGTCATCGACCTGGTGTCGGCCAAGGTACAGCGCCTGATCGAACGGCTGCGCAGTGTCGAAGCCGGCCGCGAGCATTCGCCCCAGGACGACCGCCCGCCGCCCCATTATTAAGGGTCAAGGCACGGCCATTTGCCCCGCCAGGGCGGTCAGACGCTGTTCCAGCGCTTCGGCCAGCAGCCGCACCCGATAGGGCCGATGCCGCCCGGCGGGAAAGACCACATGCATGCCGCTGTCGGGCATGCGCCAGTCCGACAGCACCCGGACCAGACGGCCTTGGGCCAAATCCTCGGCCACGTCCCACCAGGATTTCACCTCCAACCCCAGGCCCGCCAACGCCCAATCCTGCACCACGTCGCCGTTGGTCGAAGACAGACGGGCCGACAGACGTACCGATGCCGCCCGCCCGCCCGGCCCGGCAAACCGAAACGTCCGCTGGCTGTCAGGGCCGATCAGCAGCATGGCATGAGCGGTCAGGTCGTCGGGAGTGCGCGGCGGTTCATGCTGTTGCAGATAAGCCGGACTGGCGCAGATGACCCGATCATTATCGGCGATCCGGCGGCTGATCAGGCCGGGATCGGTCAAAGCGCCGAACCGCACCGCCATATCCATGTTTTCCTCGGCCAACGTAACGATGCGGTCGGTCAGGTCAAGATGCGGCCGCAAGCCGGGGTGCCGCGCGGCAAGATCTGCCAGCAACGGGGCGACATGACGCCGCCCGAACGCTGCCGGGGCGGTGACGCGCAATGGACCATCCACCACCTGGGCGGTCTGCCCGGCCTGGGCCTCCGCCTCGGCCAGATCGGCCAGCAGGCGGACCGAGCGGGTAAAGAACATTTCACCCTCGGCGGTCAGGGCTAGGTGACGGGTGGTCCTGGTCAACAACCGCGCCCCCAAGCGCCGTTCCAGCCGCGCCATTTCCTTGCTGACCACCGCCACCGACAGATTCAAAGCCCGAGCCGCCGCCGACAGGCTGCCGCTTTCGACGGTCTGGACAAAGATTTCCATTTCCCGCAGGCGATCCATGATCTTTCTCAAAATAGAAAAGATGTTTTAAGTTTTTCCGATCTACCCCAATAAATCAGCAAAAATCATCATAACGCCCATCACCCCCATGATGGAGCCTTGCGATGCCGCCCTTTTTCTCCCGCTTTGCCGCCCCCTCTGCTGCTGCCGTGCTGCTGGCATTGGGCGCGGTGACTGTCCAAGCCGCCGAGCCGTTGCCGGTGCCCGCCCACCAGACCATCAACGGCCCCGCCGAGGTGGCCCTGGCCGCCCGCACGTATGCCGCGTTCTGGAACACCGGCGATCCTGCCCTGGCCAAGTCCGCTTTGGCCGACGATTTCATCGACCGCACCTTGCCGCCCGGCCGCCCCCAGGGCGTGGCCGGACCGCTGACGGCATCCCAAGGCTTCCGCGCCGCAGTGCCCGATCTGCGCGCCGCCATTGATGATCTGGTGGTCTCGGGTGATCGCGCTGTGCTGCGGTTGCACTTCACCGGGCACTTCACCGGCAGCTTTGGGCAAATCCAGGGACAAGGTCAGGTGGTGGATTTTCCCGCCTTCGATCTGTACCGGGTCGAGGCAGGCCGCATCGCCGAAAACTGGCACCTGGAAGACAACCTGACCCTGCTGCGCCAGTTGGGCGTGGTTGCGCAACCTTAAAACCAGGGAAGACCAACCATGTTTACTTTGGATGATCAACGGGTTCTGGTGGTCGGCGGATCGTCGGGCATTGGTCTGGCGGTAGCCGCCCTGGCCACCCAGGCCGGGGCGCGCGTCACCATCGCGTCGCGCAGCCAGGACAAAATCGACGCTGCCCTGCCCCGCATCGGCGCGGGCACGTCGGGCTTCGTGCTGGATGTGACCAGCGACAACGACGTCGCCGACAGGCTGGGCAACGCGCCGGTCTGGGATCATGTGGTGGTGACGGCCGCCGCCGCCCGCAGCGGCTCGGTGCGCGACCTGCCGCTGGAAGACGCCTATCAGGCGATGAATTCAAAATTCTGGGGGGCGTACCGGGTGGCCCGCGCCGTGCGCATCGTTCCGCGTGGTTCGCTGACCCTGACCTCGGGCTTTCTGTCGATCCGCCCCAAGGCCGCCGCCCCCTTGCAAGGGGCCATCAACGCCGCCTTGGAAGGGCTGACCAAAGGGTTGGCCCTGGAATTGGCCCCCTGGCGGGTCAATGCGGTGTCACCGGGCTTTATCGACACCCCGCTCTGGGGCGGCAAATCGCCCCAGGATCATGCGGCTTTGCTGGCTGGCGTGGCGTCGCGCCTGCCGGTGGGATTGGCGGGCCAGCCCGAGCATGTGGCCCTGCAAGTTCTGGCGCTGATGCAAAACCCCTATATGACGGGCAGCATCAGCTATATCGACGGCGGCGGTTCAGTCGCCTGAAGCGGCTTCCGGCGCGGGAGTTGCGCCCCCCTTTCCGCGCCGGAAGACGTCACTCGACACAAACGCGGATGGTTCCTTCCAGATAAGGGGCCGCCCGGCCCGACACCAGGACGCGATCGCCCGCCACCCGGCACCGCAAATCCCCGCCGCGGGCCGAGACTTGCCGGGCCAGCAGATCGGTCTTGCCCAACCGTTCGGCCCAATAGGGAGCCAGGGCGCAATGGGTCGATCCGGTCACCGGGTCTTCCGGCAGCGCCTGGGCCGGGGCAAAGCAGCGCGAAACGAAATCGGCCCCCTCTGTCGGACCGGGCGCTGTGACCACCACCGAGACGATGCCCTGATCCTGCAAGCGGGCCACCTTGTCCAGATCGGGCCGCAAACCCGCCACCAGGGCGGGATCATCGAACACCGCCATCAGATCGGCGGCCTTCAAGGTCGCACTTGGGGTGGCCCCCAGCGCCTCGGCCAGACCGACGGGCATGGGACAGGGTTGTGGCGATTGGGCGGGCAGGTCCAACA
>JASLCK010000133.1 GCA_030151865.1 Rhodospirillaceae bacterium
GGGGGATGTCGAAACCATTCTGACGCCGGGCGGGTGCCTCCGCGCCCTTGCCCCAACCGCCTTAGTAAGCGTATTCGCGGAATACCGGATCGACCGAGCCACCCCAGCGCCCCTGAAAGTCCGCCAGCATGTCTTCGGCCGGAGTGATGCCCGATTGGGCAATGCTCTGCAGGGTTTCCAGGAAGATCGTCTCGTCACGGCCATGGCGGTCGGGACGGGCGCGGCGCTTCAACCCCTCGCGGGAGATGTCCAAGACCCGCAACGCCAGATCGCGGACCGTGCCGTTCTGGAACGGGGTCTTCAGCCCATGGGTCGGCACGCCATTGCGCAAAGCCACATGGTCTTCCGGGGTCCAATCCTTGACCAAATCCCACGCCGCATCCAGGGACACACTGTCATAAAGCAGCCCCACCCAGAAAGCGGGCAGCGCGCACAGGCGACGCCACGGGCCGCCATCGGCGCCGCGCATTTCCAGGAACTTCTTCAGCCGCACTTCCGGGAAAATAGTGGTCAGATGGTCCGACCAATCGCCCATGGTCGGCAGTTCACCCGGCAAGCCCGGCAGTTCGCCCGCCATGAAATCGCGGAACGACTGGCCCGCCACATCGATATACTTGCCGTCGCGATAGACGAAGTACATCGGCGTATCGAGCACATAATCCACATAGCGTTCGAACCCCATGCCGTCTTCGAAGACGAAGGGCAGAATGCCGCAGCGGTCCGGGTCGGTATCGGTCCAGATATGGCTGCGGAAGCTTTGCAGACCGGACGGCTTGCCGTCCACGAACGGCGAATTGGCCCAAAGCGCGGTCGCCACCGGCTGCAAGGCCAGGCTGACGCGGAACTTCTTGACCATGTCGGCTTCGGACGAGAAGTCCAGATTGACCTGCACGGTGCAGGTGCGCAGCATCATGTCCAGCCCCAGCGATCCCCGCAGCGGCATATAACGGCGCATCACCGCATAGCGGCCCTTGGGCATCCAGGGGATATCATCGCGGCTCCATTTCGGATTGAAGCCTAACCCTAGGAACCCGACATTCAGCTTGGCCCCGACTTCCTTACACTGGGTCAGGTGCTCGTTCACCTCGCGACAGGTTTCGTGCACGCTTTCCACCGGCGCGCCCGACAGTTCGACCTGACCGCCCGGTTCCAGGCTGACGCTGGCCCCGTCCTTGATCAGGGCAATGACATGATCGCCTTCCCGCACCGGGTCCCAGCCGAATTGAGACAACCCTTCCAGAACGGCCTTGATGCCGCTGGGGCCGTCATAGGCCAGCGGACGCAGGCTATCGGTGTGGAACGCGAACTTTTCATGTTCGGTGCCGATGCGCCATTGGCTTTCGGGCTTGGAGCCGGACGCCAGATATTCGACAAGTTGGGCCTTGCCGCTGATCGGCTCGCCATTGGATTGGGCGGGAGCGGACATGAAACGGGTCCTTCAGCTTGAGGGAGTTGCGTGGCGGAACGCCGGAGTTTGGCGCCAATCGCCGCACATGGCCTGATAACAGGACAAAGCCGCCAGAACGGCGGTGTCGGCCCGCAAGATGCGCGGGCCCAGCCCGACGGGCACAGCAAACGATAGCGACCGCAGGGCGTCAAGTTCTGATTTGGCGAAACCGCCTTCGGGGCCGACCAGCACCGCTGCCGGGCCGGGTGGCAGATCGGCCAGGGCTTCGGCAATGGGACGCCCGCCGCCGCCTTCATCGAGCAGAATCAGACGACGGTCCTGCGGCCAGGACGCCAACAGATCGTCCAGATCGCGGGCCGGGCGCATTTCCGGCACGCTTAAGCGTTCGCATTGTTCCGCGGCTTCGCGGGCGATGGCCGACAGACGGTCATCGTTGACGCGGCTCATCACCGTGCGGCGCGTCCAGACCGGCTGCAATGCCGACACCCCCAGTTCGGTGGCCTTTTCGGTGATGAAGTCGATGCGCGCCCGCTTGACCGGGGCGAAGAGCAGCCACAGATCGGGCTCGGCGGCCTGGGGGCGCAATTGCTGGCGCAGCGCCAGTTGCGCCGTCTTCTTACCGGTCTGTTCCAACGCGGCCAGCCATTCGCCATCCTGGCCGTTGAACACGGCGACAGGGGTGCCCGCAGCGGCCCGCATGACATTCAACAGGTAATGCGCCTGATCCGGCCCCAGCGGAACCAGAGCGCCCTCATTCAGGGAAGCCTGAACGAACAGGCGCAGTTTCGGGGGTGTGTCCATACTCTTGCTTTGCAGTGTCTGACTGTGGGGCTTATGTATAACGCCGGAAGGCGGTCAACGTATATGGGGGGATGACCGCGAAACCTCCACCCCCAAAACAAACAAGACGTCGAGAATGCAGGATCAGCCGCACACCATCGCCCCGGAACGCGAACATCTGACGGACATCCATCACAACGACTGGGTGGAACGCCGTCTGCCCCAATGGATGCAGCCTTATGCCCGGCTGGCGCGGCTGGACCGCCCCATCGGCACCTGGCTGACCCTATTCCCCGCCTGGTGGGGGGTGCTGATGGCCGGACCGGGCTGGCAGCATTGGTATCTGTTCCCCCTGTGCTTTATCGGCGCGTTCGCCATGCGCGGCGCGGGCTCGACCGTCAACGACATCTGGGACCGCAAATTTGACGGTCAGGTGGCGCGCACCCGTTTCCGCCCGCTGGTATCAGGAAAGGTGGAACTGTGGCAGGCTTTCGCCTTTTTGGGGCTGCAGTTGCTGCTGTCACTGGCCCTGCTGCTGATGCTGCCCCGGCTGTCGATCATCCTGGGTTTTGTCATTGTGCCGGTGGTGCTGATCTATCCCGGCCTGAAGCGCGTCACCCACTGGCCGCAAGTGGCGTTGGGCATCTGCTTTAACTGGGGCATCCTGATCACCTGGGCAGCGGTCCGCCAGGACAACTTCATGGTCCCGGTGCTGTTGTGGTTGGGGGCTGTATTCTGGCAAATCGGTTACGACACCATCTATGCCTATACCGATTGGGTCGATGATCTGGAAATCGGCTTGAAGTCCACCGCCATCCGCTTCGACCGCGCGGGCAAGCTGTGGGTGTCGGGCTTTTACGCCGCCACCGCCGTCTGTTGGCTGGCTGCCGGTCTGTGGGCTGGCGCGGGGGCCGGGTATTATTATGTGCTGGCCGTCGTCATTGGTCATCTGGTCTGGCAGGCGGTGATTTTCCATGTGGATGAACCCGCCCGCTCGCTGATGCTGTTCAACTCTAATTTTTGGCCCGGCCTGATCATGTGCGCCGCCGCCGCCCTGACCTGAAGGACCTTCATTTGAACGCTTCATCCCCGATCGCCACCGAGGACAGCCGCCGCGACTTCATCACCCGTCACACCCAGTTGGACAGCCCGCCCGGCTGCCCGGAAGTGCGGCTGCATCTGGCCACCGAAATTACTCCGCTATGGGTGGCGACCGAGGATTTTCTGACCGAAAACAACATCCCCCCGCCCTATTGGGCATTTGCCTGGGTCGGCGGTCAGGCTTTGACCCGCTATATCCTGGACAACCCCGATTTGGTGGCGGGCAAGCGGGTCTTGGACTTTGCCGCCGGATCGGGCATGACCGCCATCGCCGCCGCCATGCGGGGCGCGGCCCGCGTCGAAGCCGCCGAAATCGATCCCCTGGCCATTTCCTCAATCCACTTGAACGCCGCCGCCAACGGGGTTGCCGTCCATCTGGCCGAAGGCAATGTGCTGGAACGCCAGGATTGCCCGTGGGATGTGGTGCTGGCCGGTGACGTTTGCTACGAACGCCCCATGGCCGATGCGGTCTGGACCTGGGTCCGCCGCTGCGCCGCCGCCGGGGCCGATGTGCTGATGGCAGATCCCGGACGAGCTTATCTGCCCAAGACCGGCCTGATGAAGATGGCCCAATACACCATCCCCACCAGCCTGGAACTGGAAGACCGCACCAGCCGAACACCGGTCGTCTATAAGATCGTCGGATAACCCGGTTTTCCCTCGCCAGATCGGCGGCACCGCGCAAAAAGAAAGCGGACCAGCTTTCGCCAGTCCGCCAAGGTTTACGGACAAAATCCGACCACTTGAAACACCCCCGGAGTGCAAGAAAACTCCAGGGACAGGCCCCCGCAGGAATCAGCGGCGATTCTTGCGGGTCAACATAAAGGTGAACAGGCCGACGGTAATCGCAAGGATGGAAACCAAAAAGCCAAGGGCGATTTGGGCATCGCCGTCCAAAGAAGCGAAATTCATGCCTGATGTCTCCTGCCGAATGGTCCGACAAGAAATTGAGACGTGGAACGGCCCCCTCCCCGTCCATATTTCCTGGCACCACGACCATGCCGCGACATCGCGGCAGCGCCTTGGCGCATGGACACCTTTATACCCATGAAAATATCATGGTCTTTTAGACGCCGCAATATCCACGAGAATGGCGTGAAACAAAACACGCGCAAAAGAAAAGGCGGACCATCCGGCCCGCCCTCCTCTTTGTTCGCACCGCGAACGGGGTCACATTCCCGCCAACGCGGCTATTCCATATCGCTCAGCACCCCCAGCTTGGCTTCCACCGCCGCCAGGTTTTTGATTTCCCGTCCGGTGCCTTCCACCAAGGTACGGCTTTTATCTTCCAGCCGATCCAGTGCGCCCAGGGTGTGCAAATTGCCGACAATGGCGGAATAAGCCCGATCCAGACGATTGGCCAATCCCAAGGGGTATGCCCCGCCCGCCAGCACCGTTTCCGCCCGGTCGTGGATTTTCTCCAGCTTTTCCAGCATCAGATTGGTGCCCATATCCAACAGACGCCCACGCAGCTCGTCCAGGGCGGCCTTCAGACGGCCCTGAAACTCGCTGTTGACGCCGTTGGTCAACTGATAGACCGCCAGCGCCATCAGATTGCACAGGCGGTCCGAAGCTTCCAACAAGTCGCGCTTGGCCTGCTTGCGGACGGATTTTTCCGTCGCCTCATCGGTCAGAAGCTTGCGTAAAGCCTCGATCTCGACGACGACGGTTTTCGCCGACTGAACGGTGGCTGCCGCCTGCCGTTCTTCCCGTGTTACCGGAGCCAGCCCTTTTTGGGCTTTTAGCATCTTTTTTCCCTCTTCCCAGCCGCTGCGAGTCTAACGCAATTGCGAATGAAAGGAAAAGGCGACACCGAAGGAAAAGCGAAAGAAGGAGACTGTCGTAAGAAAGACTTACGCCCCCTTATCGTTGTCCCACCAATCAGGGCTGACCACTTTGCGTTCAGCCCGCAATTTCAACAGGTTGTTGACGTGGGCCAGATTTTTTTCCGCCACCGCCGCCAGACGCCCGGCCCCCAGACGCTGATAAACCTGTGCGGCGGCATTAAAGGCATCCCCGGCGGCATCCAGATTTTCGGTGCTTTGCGCATGCTTGTCGTGCAGAAACAAGGCCGTGCCCAGGGTGTTCTGGCACGCCGCCCACGCCATCGGGGTCCGTTCCCGGTTGCGGATTTCCAAGGCGGCGCGAATGGCGTCGATGGCGCGGTCCAGCACCTCGGGGCTTTTCATCTGGTCGCCATAGACTTGCAGCACCAAGGCCAGATTGTTCATCACATCGGCCCAACGCTGCGGCACTTCCGCACGGGTAAACACCGTCAGCGCCATCTGGAAGGCCTGCATCGCTTCCTTCAGCACATCAGTTTGGCCGGTCTGTAAATCCAACTTGTAAAGAGCCAACCCCAAGCGGTTTTGCGCCGACGCCCATTCCAACGGGTAAGACGCCCGCATCAGGCATTCGACGGCGGTACGATATTCCCCCGCCGCCCGTTCCAGCAAAGCGGCATCCTTGCGCTTTTCCCCCGACGCCATCAAGGCCCCGGCCAGATGGCGGCGCAGCACCGCTTCTTCCACCCCGTGGGCGCTTTGCCCCAGACGATGGGCCGCAGCCTCGTAAGCAGCGGCGGCATGGTCGAACCAATCGGGATCGGCTTCCCATGATGCGATGGTGGCGGCGGCATGGCCGTAACAGGTCAGCGCCGTGCGCTGCTGTTCCATATTCCAGGCCACCGGCAGGCTGAGAGCAAAGTCGGGCAAAGCCTGCAAGGCTTGCGGCAGCAATTGGCGTTGCAAGGCGCGCTGCGCCTCGGTCATCGGCTCGATAGCAGCCAGACAGGACAAGGCCAGCAGGTCGCCGGTCATCTGTTCCTGATCGGGCGGCAGTTCCAAGCGCAGGAACGGGCCGAAACTGCCGGGCCGGTCATCATCGGGCAGGCCGGTGCCGGTAAACCACAGACTGAAACCGTCGGCATGAACATCGCCCCAGACCAGCAGGTCGGCCACCCCTTCGCGGGCCAAGGCCTGACGCGCCCGCATGAAAGCCGCTGCCGCCTGGGCCTGATCGGCCCCCGGCTCCATTACCAGCGAGGTCTGGCCCTGGCGCACGGCGAGACCACCCCGGTTTTCCAAAAGCCCCATCAGGGCGCGGGTCCAGCCAAATTCGATATCATTATTGACGGGGGCGACCACAATCACAAAGGGCTGCACCGGCGCTTCGTCGGCGGTCAACAGCACCGTGGCGGGCGGGGCCTTACGGCGGCGAAACCACGTCATCAGGGCATCGAGCACCGAAAATTTGGCGGTGGTGCTGGCGATCATGGTCTGGGTTTCACGCTGCCGGGCAATCACCGCATCGGCGGCGCGCAGCCGTTCCACCAAAACATTCATCACCCGCATGGCGGCGTCGGGTTCCGACTTCAACCAGCTTTTAAAATCGGACTTGGGGATAATCTTGACGCGGGTCTTTTCCTGGGCGCGGGCGCTGGTGCTGCGGACGCTGTCGTCCAGGATGCCCATTTCGCCGAACATCTCAAGCGGCCCCAGTTCCGACAGGATCACCGGTCCCTCGGGGCCTTGCTTGCTGATTTCCACCCGGCCGGACACCACCAGATACACGGCATCGCTCGCCTCTCCCTCGCGGAAGATGGTTTCATCCCGGCCGAATGTCTTTTCGCGCGCTTTCAAGCAAATACCCTTGTCCGAACGGCCCATAGGGTAAGTCAGGACCGCCGCCGCCGCAACGGCGGGAATGGGTCAAGACGTTGAAACCGTTCCGTTGTTTGGTATTAGCGCTTGGTTTGGGGAAAGCGGGCTTCGATACGGGCCTGGATGGCTTCCAGCACGATCGACAAAAGCCAATAGATGATGGCCGCCGTCATCAGCATTTCCATGTAGCGGTACGACGACCGCCCATAGCTTTGCGACAGGAACATGATTTCCCACAGACCCATCACCGAGACCAGCGACGAATCCTTCAGCATGGAAATGAACATCGCCCCCAGCGGCGGCACGATGACCTTGAAAGCCTGGGGCAGCACCACTTTCCACATCACCAGCCAGCCCGGCAGGCCCAAGGCCATGGCCGCTTCACGCTGCCCATGGGGCACCGACTGAATGCCGGATCGGAAAATCTCGCTGATATAGGCGCCATAGCACAAGGACAGCGCCACGATCCCCGACGGCACCGCCGCCGGAACCGGCCCCAATTGCGGCAGGCCCAGATAGATCAGCAGGATCTGCACCAAAAGCGGCGTCCCCCGAAAGAACGAGGTGTAGAACGTCGCCAGACCATAGGCCACGGCACTTTCCGACAGACGCCCCAGCGCCGACAGAAAGCCCAGGATGGTCGAAAACACCATCGAACAGGCGCACAGAAAGATGGTCAGCGGCACGCCCTGCAAAAAGCCGTTGGGGGTCAGCTTGAAACCCAACAGCAGCGGCAGCTTGTCGGCGATGAAGGACAGCTTCAGATCAAAGCTGGCGACAAAAGCGACAAAGCCCAAACCCAACAAGGCCCAGACGCAGACGACGCGGGTGCGGAAGGACGGCATGGGAAAGGCGGGCTTGGACACGGAAAGACGCTTCTCTGCTGAACCGGACACGATAAGACGGCTGCCCCCCTGTTTAAGGCGGACAAGGGCCGACCATATAGCATTAGCCCCGGCAAAAAGGGCGAAAAAAGCACCACAAAAACGGGGCCGTCCGGTCAGACGGCCCCGTCGATACGGTTGCTTACTTGGTGACGTCGATGCCCAGCCACTTCTGGGAAATCTTGGTCAAGGTGCCATCCTTGCGCATATCTGCGACGACGGCGGCCAGCTTGGCCTTCCATTCCGGGTCGCCCTTATCGACGGCGATGGTGTCGGGTTCCTGGTACAGGGAATCGCCGACGATGCGGAACTTGCCCTTTTCCTTTTCGACGCGGGCCTTGGCGCTGATCAGGTTGCCGACCACGCCATCGACGCGCTTGCCCGCCCCCAAAGCCAGATCCTGATAGGCCAGGTCTTCGCTTTCATAAGGGGTGACGATCAGTTCCTTGAAGGGATAGTCGATCTTGGTGCCGTCGATCACCAGGCTCTTCTGCAGGTACTTCTCATAAGAAGCGCCGCTTTCCGCGCCGACCTTCTTGCCGTCCAGGTCCTTGATGGACTTGACGGACGTATTATCGGCGGCAACCACCAGAACGGCGGGCGAGCTGTAATAGGTGGCGGCGAAGTCCAGCACTTCGGCGCGTTCCTTGTTGGGGGTCATCGAGCAGATGCACACGTCCCAACGACCCTGCCAGTGACCGGCGGTGATGACTTCCCACGACGGGGTTTCGGTCTTCAGGGTCACGCCAAGACGCTTGGCGATTTCCTTGGCGACGTCGATGTCAAAGCCGTCCATCTCGTTCTTGTCGTTCAGGAACGAGAACGGGGGATAGCTTTGGTCCAGCACATTGACCATGGTGTGGGTCTTGTTCACACGGTCCAAAGTCGCACCGGCAAACGCCGACGACGCACCCAGGGACAGCGCCACAGCGGCAATCGCCCCAAACGCCAAACCAGCCTTCATGGTAGCCTCGCTTAAATAAACAACCAGTACATGCAAAAGAACAATCTAATGCTCTTGAATACATGGATTAGCAATGTGTATATAGCTCCCCGCAAAGAGGCAAGATGGCACTTTGATTACCAGGGAGAAAGATGATGACCGGCATCCGTTTGCTGGATGGGGGCATGGGGCGCGAATTGAAGCGCGTCGGCGCGCCGTTCCGTCAGCCCGAATGGTCGGCCCTGGCCCTGATGGAAGGCCCGCACTTTGTGACCATGGCGCATCAGTCGTTCATCGATGCGGGCGCCCAGATCATCACCACCAACAGCTATGCCGTCGTGCCGTTTCATATCGGCCAGGATCGCTTTGACGCCCAGGGCCGCACTTTAGCGGCGCTGGCCGGTCAGTTGGCGCGCCAGGCCGCCGACACCGCCCCCCATAAGGTAACAGTCGCCGGATCGCTGCCGCCCGCCTTGGGATCGTACCGCCCCGATCTGTTCGAGGAAGCGGCCTCGATCGCCATTCACCGCGTGCTGATCGACGGTCTGGCCCCCCATGTGGATGTGTGGCTGGCCGAAACCCAAAGCTCGATCGCCGAAATCCGCGCTGCCCGCAAGGCCATCACCCAGACCCTAGGCGATGATGCCCGCCCCTTCTGGGTGTCGTTCACCCTGGACGACGAGCCGGAGAACGGCCCGGCCCTGCGCTCGGGCGAAGCTTTGGCCGACGCCGTGGCGGTGGCCCTGGAATTGGGCGTCTCGGCCATTCTGTTCAATTGCAGCCAGCCGGAAGTGATGGCCGACGCCGTCAAGACCACGCGCGCCGTCATCGACGCCGCCAAGCTGGGCCGCGCCATCGAGATCGGCGTTTATGCCAACGCCTTCCCGCCGACGCCCAAGAATGCTGAAGCCAACGTCACCCTGGACGAGCTGCGCCCCGATCTGACCCCGGCCAATTATGCCCGCTGGGCTCAGGGCTGGGCCGATCTTGGCGCTGGCATCATCGGCGGATGTTGCGGTATCACCCCCGAACACATTGCCGCGCTGCGCGACCATCTGCGCTAAGCCCGCCCCGAAGCAAAGCCAATACCATGCCCGATACCATGCCCCAAACCGCCGCCCCATCCCGCCATCTGGTGGGCGAACCGATTGTCGAAATGACCGATGTCGGCAAGTGGTATGGCGAGTTTCAGGTGTTGCGCGGCATCAATCTGACGGTCCGCAGGGGCGAGCGGGTGGTGATCGCCGGACCGTCGGGATCGGGCAAATCTACGCTGATCCGCTGCATCAACCGCCTGGAAACCCACCAGGAAGGCACCATCATGGTGGACGGCATCCGCCTGGATGACGGCATGCGCCAAGTGGACGCCATCCGCCGTGAAGTCGGCATGGTGTTTCAGCAGTTCAATCTGTTTCCCCATCTGACGGTGCTGGAAAACCTGACCCTGGCCCCCATCTGGGTGCGCAAGACCCCGCGCAAGGAAGCCGAGGACATCGCCCACGATTTGCTGGAACGGGTGCATATCCGCGAACAGGCCAGCAAATATCCCGGCCAGTTGTCAGGGGGCCAACAGCAGCGCGTCGCCATCGCCCGCGCCCTGTGCATGAAGCCCAAGGTCATGCTGTTCGACGAACCGACCTCGGCCCTGGACCCGGAAATGGTCAAGGAAGTGCTGGACGTCATGGTCGAACTGGCCGAAGACGGCATGACGATGATTTGCGTCACCCATGAAATGGGCTTTGCCCGCACCATCGCCGACCGCATGGTGTTCATGGATCGGGGCGAGATCGTCGAAACCGCCCCGCCGGAGGAATTCTTCGGCAATCCCCGGAATGAACGCACCCGCCAATTCCTGGGACAGATCCTTCGCCACTAAGGCGAACATCGACAAATGATCTAAAACTAAATTGAAATTGCATATTCGGCGCAATATGCAACGATCATCTATGCCCAAAGCCATAATCCTGGCTCCGGGATCTGGTGCGGAATGCGAGTCCACACCCAATGGTCAATCCAGAAAAATCTGGAACAATCAGAGGCTTACACACGAATAAGACTTGGCACGGCCATTGCTTATTCCTTTTACGACAGTGCAACCGGGCTTCTGCTCGGGAAAAGCACGTTTTAAAACAGCCTGCAAAGGCAGGGGGACGTTATGGGATTTTATTCGAATCTGAAAATCATCTGGAAAATCACCATCCCCGCCCTGGTGTTGGCGGCGGTGATTGCCGTCATCAGCATTCTGGCCCTGACCGCCATCAATGGTATTGGCGAAAAGGTCGAGGACATCCTGAGCGTCAAGGTGCCTGAAGTGCTGCTGATCGACGAGGCGGCCTTCGCCTTCAACAGCACCACCACCGACGACCGCGCCATCATCTTGGAAACCACGATCGACGGAAAGTTAGCGGCGGAAAAACAATTTAACGCGGACTTGAATGCGTCTTTGGCGACGCTGGAAAAGCTTGAAGCCGCACTGCACCATCCCGAGCGCAAGCAAATGACCCGCGAAGTCATGGAAAAGATCAAAGCTTTCCGCGACGCCGACGCGATGGCCATCACCCTGGCCAAGGCCGGACAATCGGAACCGGCCTATATGCTGATGAACAGCGAGCCGACCAAGCTTTACAACGCCGCCACGGGCCAAATGACCGCGTTGAGCAAGATCATCAAGGAAGATGTCGCAAGCAGCCGCACCCAGATGGCTTCGAGTATTTCGTCGGTCATTACATCGACCCTGACCGTGATCATCATTGGCGCGGCGGTGGGTTTTGCCCTGCTGACCTGGGTGGCCATCACCCAAATCCGCCGCCCCCTGGCCCAAGTGACCGGCGTGCTGGGACGCGTGGCGGCCGGTGATCTGCATGCCCAGGTCGAAGGCGCCCAGCGCAAGGACGAAGTGGGCACCATCGCCCAGGCGGTGGAAGATCTGAAGTCAAAGCTGCAAGCCGCCGAAGCCGCCAAGCGCGTGCGCGAGCAGGAACAGGCCGAGCGGGCTGAACGGGCCGAGCGCATTACCCAAATGACCCAGACCTTCGACGCCACCATCGGCGATATGATGCAGGTGGTCGCCAGCAACCTGACCCAGTTGGAAAGCACCGCCCAGTCGTTGGCCGCCACATCGGAACAGACCAGCCGTCAGACCACCCTGGTCGCCAACGCCACCGAAGAAGCGTCGGCCAACGTCCAGACCGTCGCCACGGCGGCAGAGGAACTGTCGGCCTCGATCCGCGAAATCGGTCGCCAGGTCGCCCAATCCAGCCAAGTGTCGCAAAATGCCGCCGACGATGCCCGGCGCACCAGCGAGACCTTTCAGCTCCTGGCAGAAAATGCCCGCAAGATTGGCGATGTGGTCAAACTGATCACCGACATCGCCAGCCAGACCAATCTGCTGGCGCTGAACGCCACCATCGAGGCAGCGCGGGCCGGGGAAGCCGGTAAGGGCTTTGCCGTGGTGGCGGGTGAGGTCAAAAACCTGGCCAACCAGACCGCCAAGGCCACCGAAGAAATCGGTCAGCAAGTCACCAGTGTCCAGGCTTCGACGCAAGAAGCCGTCTCGGCCATCGGACTGATCCTGAACCGTATCGACGACCTCAACAATATCAACAGCGCCATTGCAGCGGCGGTGGAAGAACAAAGCGCCGCCACCGAGGAAATCGCCCGCAACGTTCAGGAAGCCGCGCACGGGACCCAACTGGTGTCGTCCAATATCGGCAACGTCACCCATGCGGCGGCGGAAACCGGGGTGGCCGCCAAGCAATTGTTCGACAATGCCACGGCCCTGGGCCAGGAAACCAACAGCATGAAAGGCACCGTTGACGACTTTCTGGAGAACGTCAGGCACGCCTGAAACCGCTTTTAACGTCCCCTATTCCTATGCCTTCTGCGGGCCGGACTGTTTGTCCGGCCCATTTTTTATCAAGACCTTGGGTATCCCCCGATTTCCGCCAAAGGAACTAAAGCTGAAGGCCGTTTGCGCATCCCATAAATACAGGAATTAATAGGCCGATAGATATAATTGACCCTGGATTTCGGAATAGGCCGATAAGCCCTTGCATGGGGTGGGGGGGAGCAGAGACAA
>JASLCK010000153.1 GCA_030151865.1 Rhodospirillaceae bacterium
CCTGCAGATCGCACTCGCCGCCCTGATCGCAGATCGGGCAATCCAGCGGGTGGTTGATCAGCAGGAATTCCATCACGCCCTTGCGGGCCTTCTGGACCACCGGGCTGTTGGTACGAACGACCATGCCTTCGGCGACCGGCATGGCGCACGACGCCTGCGGCTTGGGCGACTTCTCGACCTCGACCAGGCACATGCGGCAATTGCCAGCGATGGCCAGGCGCTCATGGTAGCAGAAGCGCGGAATTTCGATGCCGAGGACTTCGGCGGCCTGCAGGATTGTTGTTCCTGCGGCGACCTCGACCTCGCGTCCATCGATAGTCAGCTTGGGCATTTTCCCTCCTCAGGCCGCACGGGCGTTGGCACGGGCTTCTTTAATGCGCCGTTCCAGCTCGGGTCGGAAACTACGGATCAGACCCTGGATCGGCCAGGCGGCGGCATCGCCAAGGGCGCAAATGGTGTGCCCTTCGACCTGACGCGTGACCTCTTCCAGCATGTCGATCTCTTCGATGGTGGCATTGCCGACGCACATGCGTTCCATGACGCGCCACATCCAGCCGGTGCCTTCGCGGCACGGCGTGCACTGACCGCAGCTCTCATGCTTATAGAACTTGGACAGGCGGGTAATGGCGCGAACGATGTCGGTGGACTTGTCCATGACGATGACCGCTGCGGTGCCCAGACCGGAGCGCAGGGCGCGCAGGCTGTCGAAGTCCATCAGCACGGTGTCGCACTGTTCCTTGGTCAGCGCCGGAACCGACGAACCGCCGGGGATGATCGCAAGCAGGTTGTCCCAGCCGCCGCGCACACCGCCGCAATGCTTTTCGATGAGTTCCTTGAGCGGAATGCCCATTTCCTCTTCGACGTTGCAGGGCTTGTTGACGTGGCCCGAGATGCAGAACAGCTTGGTGCCGGTGTTGTTCTGACGGCCCAGACCGGCGAACCACGATCCGCCGCGACGCAGAATGGTCGGCGCAACAGCGATGGATTCGACGTTGTTCACGGTGGTCGGGCAGCCATAAAGGCCGACGCCCGCCGGGAACGGCGGCTTCAGACGCGGCTGACCCTTCTTGCCTTCCAGAGACTGGATCAGGGCAGTTTCTTCACCGCAGACATAGGCCCCGCCGCCACGGTGGATGTAGAGATCGAAATCCCAACCCGAACCGCAGGCGTTCTTGCCGACCAAACCAGCCGCATAGGCTTCGTCGATGGCGGTTTGCAGGTGCTCCGCCTCGCGGATGAATTCACCACGGATATAGATGTAGCAGGCATGCGCCCCCATGGCGAAGCTGGCCAACAGGCAGCCTTCCACCAGTTTGTGGGGATCGAACCGCATGATTTCGCGGTCTTTACAAGTGCCCGGTTCACCTTCGTCGGCATTGACCACCAGATAATGGGGACGAGCGCCGATTTCCTTGGGCATGAACGACCACTTCAGGCCGGTGGGGAAGCCCGCACCGCCACGGCCGCGCAGGCCGGAGGTCTTCATTTCGTCGATGATCCAATCGCGGCCCTTGGCGATGATGTCCTTGGTGCCGCTCCAATCGCCACGGGACATGGCGCCCTTCAGGCGCCAGTCATGAATACCGTAGAGATTGGTGAAGATACGATCCTGGTCGCGCAGCATATCAGGCGTCTCCCCCGGTGATGGTGGTGAGGCTGGTCGGACCGCCTTCGGGGGCCGAACCAGTGCGACCGATCTGCGAGCCGGGCTTGGGCGTTTCACCACGCTTCAGGGCGCGGATGATGTCCTTGGTCGTTTCGACCGACAGGTCTTCATAATAATCGTCGCCGATCCAGATCACCGGAGCGTTGACGCAAGCGCCCAAACATTCGACTTCCGACAGGGTAAAGGCACCGTCCTGGGTGGTTTCACCCAGGCCGACACCCAGTTCCTGCTGGCAGGCGTCGACGATTTCCTGAGAGCCGCGCAACATGCACGGCAGATTGGTGCAGACCTGCAAATGGTACTTACCAACCGGCTTCAGGTTGAACATGGTGTAGAAGGTCGCCACTTCGTACACACGGATGGGAGCCAGGTCCAACATCTCGGCGACAACGTCCATGGCGGCGCGGGAAACCCAGCCCTCCTGACGTTGCACCAAGTCCAACAGCGGCATGGTGGCGCTGCGTTGGCGGCCTTCCGGGTACTTGGCGATGATGGCCTTAGCCGTGGCCAGGCTCTCCTCGGTGAAGGAGAACGAGGCGGGCTGGAAGGAATCGTCGGTGTTGATGCTGCTCATCGGTCGATCTCGCCGAAAACGATGTCAATGGAGCCGATGTTCGCGACCACGTCGGCGAGCATGTGACCCTTCGACATGAAGTCGAGGCCCTGAAGGTGGGCAAAAGCCGGGGCGCGGATTTTGCAACGGTACGGACGGTTGGACCCGTCGGAAACCAGATACACGCCGAATTCGCCCTTGGGCGTTTCGATCACGGTATAGGTTTCGCCCGCCGGCACATGGAAGCCTTCGGTGAAAAGCTTGAAGTGATGGATCAGTGCTTCCATCGACCGCTTCATCTCGGCACGCTTGGGAGCGGCGATCTTGCGGTCGTCGACACGCACCGGACCTTCCGGCATCTGCTGAATGCACTGACGAATAATCTTCAGCGATTCTTTCATTTCTTCGATGCGGACCATGTAACGGTCGTAGCAGTCGCCGTTCTTGCCCACCGGAATATCGAAATCCAGTTCCGAATAAACGGCGTAGGGCTGCGACTTGCGCAAATCCCAGGCAATGCCGGACGCGCGCAGATTCGGGCCGGAGAAGCCCCAATCCATCGCTTCCTCGGCCGAAACGATGCCGATATCGACAGTACGCTGCTTGAAGATGCGGTTGTCGTTGAGCAAGGTTTCGCAGTCGGCCAAAACCTTCGGGAAGGTTTCGGTCCAGGCCAGGATGTCTTCGGCCAAGCCCTTGGGCATGTCGAAGGCGACACCGCCGACGCGATAGAACGCAGCGTGCAGGCGAGCACCAGAGATGCGTTCATAGAACTCCATCAGCTTTTCGCGCTCTTCGAAGCCGTAAAGCATCGGCGTCATCGCGCCGACGTCGAGAGCGAAGGCGAAGCAGTTCAGGATGTGGTTCAGGATACGGCCGATTTCGTCATACAGCACACGGATGTACTGGGCGCGCTTCGGCGCTTCGATCCCCAGCAGCTTTTCCACCGCCAGGACGAAGGCATGTTCCTGATTCATCGGACAGACGTAGTCCAGACGGTCGAAGTACGGAACCGCCTGCATGTACGACTTGTATTCGATCAGCTTTTCGGTGCCGCGGTGCAAAAGACCGATATGCGGATCGGCACGTTCCACCACTTCGCCGCCCATTTCCAGCACCAGGCGCAACACGCCGTGGGCCGCCGGGTGCTGCGGACCGAAGTTGATGGTGTAATTTTTAATCTGGGCTTCGGCCATGATCAGACCTTCCCTCCCGCTTTCTCGTCACCGGGAAGCATGCCTTCCCAGGGACTGGCGAAGTCGAAATTGCGGAAATCCTGGGTGAGCTTGACCGGTTCGTAGACGACGCGCTTTTCCTGGTCGTCGTAACGTAGCTCGACGAAACCGCTCAAGGGGAAATCCTTGCGCAGCGGATGGCCGTCGAAGCCGTAATCGGTCAGGATGCGGCGCAGGTCCGGGTTGCCCGCAAAGGCGATACCGTACATGTCCCAGGTTTCACGTTCATACCAGCCAGCCGTCGAAAAAACGCCGATTGCCGTGGGGACGGGAGTGTCCTCATCGGTGGCCAGCTTCACGCGGATACGCTGATTATGCTTCAAAGAAAGCAGGTTGTAGACCACCTCGAACCGCTGTTCGCGTTCGGGGTAATCAACACCGCACATGTCCATCAGGAGCTTGAACAGACAGTTGGCGTCATCGCGCAGATAGGTCAGGACCTTCTGAATCGCGTTGGCGCGAACGGTAATGATCAGCTCGCCCTTAAGCACTTCGGCTTTGAGCACTTCCTGGGACAGAGCGGCGGAGATGTAATCTCCGAGATCTTGCAGAGCTTGCGTCATGGTCACTCGCCGGAAGGCCGAAGATCAGCGGGCAATGGTGCCGGTGCGACGGATCTTCTTTTGCAGTTGAAGGATGCCGTACAGCAGAGCTTCTGCCGTGGGAGGACACCCCGGGACATAAATATCGACAGGCACGATGCGATCGCAGCCGCGCACCACCGAATACGAATAGTGATAGTAGCCGCCGCCATTGGCGCACGATCCCATCGAGATGACATAGCGGGGCTCGGCCATCTGGTCGTAGACCTTGCGCAGAGCCGGGGCCATCTTGTTGGTCAGCGTGCCCGCAACGATCATCACGTCGGACTGGCGCGGACTGGGACGGAAAACGATGCCGAAGCGGTCGAGATCGTAGCGCGAACAGGCGGAATGCATCATTTCCACCGCGCAACAGGCCAGACCGAAGGTCATCGGCCACATCGAACCAGTTCGGGCCCAGTTCACCAGCTTATCGACGCTGGCAAGAACGAAGCCCTTGCTGTTCAATTCTTCGGAAACGGCGCGCAGGATGGCGTCCTGCTGCTGGCCGGGGCCGATGGGCGAGCCAGCCGCCGCATTGGTCGTCAGTCCGGGGTTCACTCCCATTCCAACGCTCCTTTTCTCCATTCATAGATGAACCCGACCGTCAGAACAGCCAGGAAACCGACCATCGACCAGAAGCCATAAAGGCCGATCTTGCCGAGAGAAACCGCCCACGGGAAGAGGAAGGCAACCTCGAGGTCGAAGATAATGAAGAGAATGGCCACCAGATAAAAGCGGACCTCGAACTTCGTGCGGGCGTCATCAAACGCCTCGAAACCGCATTCATAGGCGGAGGTCTTCTCGCGATCCGGTTTCTGGCGCGCCACGATCCACGAGCCGCCAATACAGACGGCGGACAATACAATGGCGATTCCCAGGAAAATGAGGATCGGCAGGTATTCGATGAGCAAGTTGTCCATCATTCTGCCCTCAGACTGACCCCTGATTGGGGAGGAACAAGCCACACGGATGCCAGCCAAAAATCTTGGCTCAGCCACGGAGTACAAACCTTTGAGGGGAAAGCAAACCAGGACTGAAGACCAGAACCGACTTTGACGGGGAACCGCGCAACGCCTCCTTGGTTGTCCTTCGTTGCACGCGCGTCCGACACAATCCTTTTAGAGAAGGAATGGCGGGAGTGACGGGACTCGAACCCGCGACCTCCGGCGTGACAGGCCGGCGCTCTAACC
>JASLCK010000194.1 GCA_030151865.1 Rhodospirillaceae bacterium
TCGGCGGCCCCCAGACGCGCCCCGGTCAGCCCCAGATACACCCCGACCGCGCCCGGCAAACGCGGCAGATACCATGTGCCGCCCGCATCGGGATAAAGACCGATGGCGCATTCCGGCATGGCGTAGAGGGTATTTTCCGTAACGATGCGGTGCGATCCCAGGATGGACAGACCGCCGCCGCCCCCCATCACCATGCCGTTCAATAGGGAAATAAACGGCTTGGGAAAGCGATTGATGGTCAGGTCGAGGCGATATTCCTCGGCAAAGAAAGCGTGAGCGGTCACATTGTCGCCCCGCTTGACCGCTTCCCACACCGCTTTGACATCGCCGCCCGCGCAAAAGGCCCGGCCCTCGCCTTTCAGCAAAACGGCATCGATGCCGTCATCGGTGGCCCAATCGTCCAATACGGGCTGCATGGCCCGAATCATCGAGAGATCCAAAGCGTTCAGGGCCTTGGCGCGATCCAGACGGATAATCCCAAGGCGGCCGCGCCGTTCGGCGCGAAGATGGCTTGTCGCAGTCATGCCCCGATGATAGCGGGCCGATCCAATCGCGCAACAAGTTCATCCACCAACATACAACACACAATAATTGTTATACTGTCATATAATACATTTTTTGACGGGATATGCCTTGACAGGCGCGGCGGATCATTGTTTGCTGTGTCGCACCGGTTGAAAACAACCCGCGGCACTTTGAGGGGCAGCTTGCGCCGCGTCACCAAGAGCTAAAGCGTCACGGCGGATTGATCGTCGTGGTCCCCGGTTTGATTAGTGAATTGAGCGAAAGAGGGAGCCTGTCGATGTCCGTCAAGTCCGTCCACCCCGAGACCCTGGTTCTGCATGCCGGTTACCGCGCCGATCCGAACACCGGTTCGGTTGCCGTGCCGATCCACCAGACCACGTCCTATCAGTTCCGCGACACCGACCATGCGGCCAATCTGTTTGGCCTGGCGGAACTGGGCAACATCTATACCCGCCTGACGAACCCCACCACCGACGTTCTGGAACAGCGCCTGGCCGCGCTGGAAGGCGGCGTCGCCGCCCTGGCCGTGGCTTCGGGCCAGGCCGCCAGCACCTTCTCGATCCTCAACGTCGCCCAGGCCGGTGACAACTTCGTCACCTCGACCGACCTTTACGGCGGCACCTGGAACCTGTTTGCCAACACCTTCAAGCAGTTTGGCATCGAAGCGCGCTTCGTCGATCCGTCCGACCCGGAAAACTTCCGCCGCGCCACCGACAGCCGCACCCGCGCCTATTACGCCGAAACCCTGCCGAACCCCAAGCTTCAGGTGTTCCCCATCGCCGAAGTGGCCAAGATCGGCAACGAACTGGGCGTTCCGCTGATCGTTGATAACACCGCCGCCCCGGTGATCGCCCGTCCGATCGACCACGGCGCTTCCATCGTTGTCTATTCGACCACCAAATATATCGGCGGTCACGGCACCAGCATCGGCGGCGCGATCATCGATTCCGGCAAGTTCGATTGGGAAAAGCACGCCGAACGCTTCCCGCTGCTGAACCAGCCCGATCCCAGCTATCACGGCGCGGTGTGGACCCAGGCCGTCAAGCCGCTGGGCCCGATCGCCTACATCATCCGTGCCCGCGTCATTCTGCTGCGCGATGTCGGCGCGGCGGCCAGCCCGTTCAACTCGTTCCAGACCATCCAGGGCCTGGAAACCCTGCCCTTGCGCATCCGCGAACATAACCGCAATGCTCTGGCGGTGGCCGAATACCTGTCCAAGCATCCCAAGGTGCAGCGGGTCATTCACCCCAGCCAGCAAAGCGGCGAATCCCGCCGCCGCGCCGATGCGGTGCTGAAGGGCGGCTATGGCGCCCTGCTGGGCTTCGAACTGAAGGGCGGCACCCAAGCCGGCAAGAACTTCATCAACGCCCTGCAACTGTTCTATCACGTCGCCAACATCGGCGATGCCCGCAGCCTGGCCATTCACCCGGCCAGCACCACCCATTCGCAACTTTCTCCAGAAGACCAGTTGGCGACCGGCGTGTCTCAGGGGTATGTTCGCCTGTCTATCGGGATTGAACACATCGACGACATCATCGCCGATCTGCAACAGGCTCTGGAGGCCGCATAACCAAGTGTCTGGATCGCTCGTTGTTGGGGAATTTCCCCAAACTCGTCTGCGCCGCAACCGCCGGGATCTTTGGTCCCGGCGGCTTGTTGCTGAAAACACCCTGACCACCGCCGATCTGATCTGGCCGGTCTTCGTCACCGAAGGGCAGAACAAGCGGGTGGAAATCCCGTCGATGCCGGGCGTTCTGCGCTATTCCATCGATACCCTGGTGGAAGCCGTCGGCGAAGCCTATGACCTGGGCGTGCCCGCCATCGCGCTGTTTCCCCAGGTCGATCCGTCGCTGAAGACCCCGGACGCGCGGGAAGCCACCAATCCCGACAACATCGTCTGTCGCACCGTGCGCGCCATCAAGGCCGCCTACCCGGACATGGGCATCATCTGCGACGTCGCCCTGGATCCGTTCAACAGCGACGGCCACGACGGTCTGGTAATCGACGGTTATGTGGACAATGACAAGACCATCGAGATGCTGATCAAGCAGTCGCTGGTCCAGGCCCAGGCTGGCTGCGACATTATCGCTCCGTCCGACATGATGGACGGCCGCATCGGCGAAATCCGCAAGGCGCTGGATGACGCTGGGCTGCTGCATGTCCGCATCATGTCTTACGCCGCCAAGTACGCTTCGGCCTTCTATGGCCCGTTCCGCGACGCGGTGGGCTCGGGCGCGTCGCTCAAGGGCGGCGACAAGAAGACCTATCAGATGGACCCCGCCAACACCGACGAAGCCCTGCGCGAAGTCGCCATGGACCTGAAGGAAGGGGCCGATATGGTGATGGTCAAGCCGGGCATGCCCTATCTGGACGTGTTGCAGCGGGTCAAGGCCACCTTTGCCGCCCCGACCTTCGCCTATCAGGTCAGCGGCGAATACGCCATGCTGAAGGGCGCCATCGAAAACGGCTGGCTGGACAACGACAAGACTGTGCTGGAAAGCCTGATGGCCTTTAAGCGGGCGGGTGCCGATGGCATTCTGACCTACTTCGCGGTGGAAGCCGCCAAGCTGCTGTCGGCCAAATAAACGCCATCCGCCGCAACAAAAAAGCGCCGATCCCGGATAACAGGATCGGCGCTTTTGTTAGAGCAGATTTCGATCTGATTGGATCAGATCGAAAATGCGATAAGCCCGCGCGGCGTCTGAGCGGGCCCGATACGGGCCGTTTGACACAAAACCAGAGCCCTTACAGATCTTTCCAGCCGCCCCCGGCGGCGGCATAGATCGAGACCAGATCACGGCGCAGATTGGTGTCCGACGTGGCTTGGGCTTGTTCGGCTTCCAACAGATTGCGCTCGGCGACCAAGACATCCAACAGACCGGTATAGCCGTTGCGGTACTGGCTGCGGGCCAGTTCGGCGGCGCGACGGTTCTGTGCCACCCCGGTGGTCAAGGATTGATTGCGTCGGGTTTCATGGCCATAGCGGGACAGGGCGTTTTCCATGTCTTCCAACGCTTCCAGCACGGTTTGCTGATAACCGAGGAATGCCTGCTGCTGCTGAGCGTCGGCGGCATCGATTTGCGACTCGATGCGGCCAAAATTCAGCACCGGCTGGACCAGAGACGCGCCCAGGCTCCAAGGTGTGGTGCTGAACGGGGTTGCGGTTTGCGCTCCGAACAGTGCCGTTAACGAGATGTCGGGAAACAACTCGGCGCTGGCGGCGTCGCGGGCCGACAGGCTGGCGGCGTAACGGCGTTCAGCGGCGCGCACGTCGGGCCGGGCCGCCAGAACCTTGGCGGGGGCGGCAGTCAGGATGGTGGCGTCCAGCGGCTTGATGGTTTGGAGTTGGGCCAGCAGGGCTGTGTCCTTGCTGCCCGGTGTCCGTCCCAGCAGAACGGCAAGACGGTTCAGGGCCACATCGCGGGCGGCTTCCTGAATGGGGATTTGCGCCGCCGTGGCCGAAACCTGGGCTCCCGCCCGTTGCACATCGAAATCGCTGGCCATGGCCCCTTGCTGCTGGGCCTGGATGATTTCCAAGGTCCGTTGCTGGGTGCCAAGGTTTTGTCTGGTCAGGTCAAGCTGACGCAAGGCATCGCGCAGATCAAAATAGGTGCGGGCAACTTCCGCCAACAAGGCGACCCGGACCCCCTGGCGCGAGGCTTCCTGAGATTCCACCAAAGCTGTGGATTGGGCCAACCGGGCCTGATTGCGCCCAAACAGGTCCAAATCCCACGACGCCCGCAGATCGGCCTCGGCGATAGAGACCGCTTTGTCGTTGGTGGCATAGCCCTGATTGCCCCGCTGGGCGCTGCCCTGGATCGACACGTCGGGCAACAAGGCCGAGCGGGCGATACCGCGATTGGCCCTGGCTTCCTCGACACGGGCCTTGGCAATGGCTAGGTTCTTGTTGTTTTCCAAAGCTTCCGTCACCAGGGCATCCAGGGTCGGATCGCCGAAATGGCGCCACCACATCTGCTCGACCTCGGCATCGTCGCGCAAGGTTAGCGGGGCAGACGTTCCGCTGTCGGAGCCGCCGATCAGGCGGCTCCACAGCGAAGGGGTGGGGATCCCGGCATCCTGCGGTCCGGGGGGCGCGGCGCAGGCCGACAACAGCAGGCCGGACAGCAGCAGCACGGAAGAACTGTTCAACCGCTTAGACATGGTGATGCACCTTTTCGGTTCCGGTCATGCGCTTTTCGATGGTGCGCATCAGGAC
>JASLCK010000197.1 GCA_030151865.1 Rhodospirillaceae bacterium
CCCCGCCGCCGCCCCGGCAGCGCCGCCAAAGAACATCACGGTCATAAAAACCGTGTTCAGGCGCGAGCGTGCCGCCGGATCGAGGGCATAAACCCGGGCCTGGTTGGACACCATTGCCGCCTGTACCCCTAAATCCATCACCAGCACGCCCAACAGCAAACCGGTCATCGAGGCTTGCCACAGCCCGAACAGCACAAAGCTGACGGCCACCAGCACAGCCCCGATCAACACCATCACCGCCGGACCGCGCTTATCGGCGAAACGCCCGATCATCGGGGCGGCCAAGGCGCCTGCCGCGCCAACCAGACCAATGGCCCCGGCCTCCTGGCTACCCAGATTGAAAGCCGGGCTTTCCATCAACAAAGCCAAGGTAGACCAGAAAGCCGAAAAGGCCCCAAAGATCAGGGCCTGGGTTACCGCAGCGCGCCGCAACACCCGATGGTGCCGCGCCAATTCCAGCAAGGACGCCATCAGACCGCCATAGGACAGCCGGGTGGTCGGCGCTACCCTGGGCAAACGCGCCGCCAGCAGCACGCCCAAAAGCAAGGTGGCACCGGTGGCCAGCCAGTACATTTCACGCCATCCCGCCTGCGCCGCCACCACGCCGCTGATGGTTCGCGCCAGCAGAATGCCCAGCAGCAAGCCCATCATCACCGTGCCCACCACCTTGCCGCGCTGATCGGCAGGGGCCAACTGCGCCGACAAGGGCACGATCTGTTGCGTAACCGTGGCCATGATGCCGACCATCAGGCTGGCGGCCGCCAACTGGATCAAGCCTTGCGCCAAAGCGGTCCCAGCCAGGGACAAGGCCAATGCCCCCAGCGTGCACAAGATCAGCGTCTTGCGTTCGATGCGGTCACCCAGCGGCGACAGGAAGAGGATACCCAAAGCATAGCCGACCTGACTGAGCACCGGCACCACGGCAATAGCCTGGGCGGTTACCCCCAAATCGCGGGTCAGCAACCCAAGCATTGGTTGGTTGTAATAAATATTGGCGACCGCGACCCCAGCGGAGATTGCCAGAACCAGAACCAGGGAACGCGACATAACGGAAGACATGATAACTTACCCCAAGCGGCTTTGCCCCACCGACAGCCCGCATTAATCTGGGAGGCGAAGCGCGAAAAGGAAAGCCATGGCAGATTTATTTTGTCACTCGCCTTGTGATACCACGCCGGGTCATGACTGGGACCAGATCAGACCAAAGCGGATCACCCCAGCCCCTGCTGCCCCAGTCGATGCGACGGCGGTGGCTGCCCTGCTCTACAGCCCGGACGGTCGTTTTTTGCTGCAATTGCGCGATGACAAGCCGGGGATTTCCTTACCCGGCCATTGGGCGCTGTTCGCCGGTCAGGTGGAACAAAACGAAAGCCCCGATCAGGCGATCCTGCGCGAGATCGCAGAAGAACTGTCCTGGCAACCGCCCGCTCTGCACTGGTTCAGCGAGAGCGTGCAAAGCCTGCCCCGCCCCCGCAACCCGATGGTGCGGCGGATTTGGTACCAGGGCATGCTGCCCGGTTCGGACCTGTCGTTTCTCAGACAGACCGAAGGTCAGGATATGCGCCTGTTCACCTTGGACGAAATGCTGCGCCTGGATCGGATAGCGCCCTGGGACATGGCCACGATGCTGTTGCTTGCGCGTCGCACCGCCCTGTTTCCGGGCTGACCCGTCCGGGTCGCTATCCCCGCCCGTTAAAAAGGCTGGGGTTGGTCACGTCCGCTTAACCCCGACGGCCGGTCTTTGATCAAACCGGACCGTCGGACTTTAAGCGGCCACCGCGTGACGGCGGCGATCGATTTCCAAACAGGCAAGCCGCCAAATGTAGCTGCCCTTGGCCTTGCTATCTGAGATGATCTCGTTCAACCGGCTGAGCGGTATATTACGAATCCATTCACGGAGCATGGCTCTTCTCCCCGGAATGTTGCACTGCACAAAATATATTGAAGGCGCATTGCATAATCAAGTATGCCGACAGCGTCAAGGTAATTTTTTTCCATGACCGCGACGGTTGCCCGGCACGGGCGCGCAACATATGTTTGCCCCCAACCCATCCACCCAATCTGATCAACGAGGTTTTCGATGTCCGACGCCAAGAGCGCCCGCCCCAATCCCCTGAAGCTCAATCCGTTGCAGCTTCGCACCCTGACTCTGTTCCAGGAAATGGCCCGCCATCCCGAACTGTCGACCCGCAATCAAGAAAATGGCGAAGTGTTTCTGTCGCGCATTCCCACGCCGCACGGCAACCACTTTCACATCGGTCATAAGGTTGTGTCCGCCAGCGACGCCACCGGCCTGCAAAATCAGTCGGTCTGGGTCGCCCTGGAACGCAAGGGCCTGATCCGCAGCACCTTCCCGCTGGCTGCGACCCTGACGTTGGCCGGGCTGGATTACAACACCGGCATCGCCGACAAGATTCTGCACGGCTCGGACCATTGAATGCAGTCTGTGCGCCCGGCTGCCGATTTGCTCTGCAGCCGGGCTGGAATCAGCTAAATGAGGACATAACCAAAACAAGAGTAAATCACCAAAACAGCAACCCTACTAAATCTGTGTTCTCTATGAAAATTTACCTAAAAAGGCTTTTGCAGCACGAAGGCAAAACGAACATTTGATTGCCTCCCGCCCGCAGGAAGGGGGAAACTAAAGTTAATTTATCGAGCACAAACTAGAAAGAATCTGTCTTTATACGAAAAACCCCACCGATTCACACAACCCGGTGTGCCCAATTTCTTGACATGGCAAGGCCCGAGTGGATTCTGATGCCATGCAATTCGATGTCTTCAGCCTCTTGACGGCAGCCATACTGATTAGCGCGCTCAGCACCATTGCTCGCGCCCTGTTAGTCAAGCTGCACCCGCATTTCCTGGGACTGGGGGCTTGGGCCTGGGCCAGCGCCGTCGGCACGCTGGCATTGCTGGTCATGGCGACCCGCCCACACTTTCCCGGCCAGACCGGGGCAACCCTGGCGCAAATCCTGGTGGCGATCGGCTTGGTCTTATCCTGGCAGGGATTTCGCCTGTTTACCGGCTTTCGGGGCTTGAGCCGTCAGGTTTTCCTGGTGCTGATGATCGGCCTCGCCATTCCGGTCGGCCTCTCTTTTATCGAAGGCGGCTTGCCTTTGCGCTCGGCCACCAACGCCATGATGCTCTGCATGATCTCGGCCTTGATCGCCCAGCATCTGCTGGCCTCGGCCGAGCCGGGATGGCTGGCCATGCGGGTCACCGGTTATCTGTATGCCGTCAACAGCGTCTTTTTTCTGATCCGCATGGTCGCGGTGTTCGCCAGCGGGGAAATTATCGGCACGGCCCAGTCATCGGGTTTCACCGCCCTGACGGCGCTGTGGTGGTTGGGCATGACCCTGGCGACCACCTTGGGCATGACCCTGATGGCCAGCGAAAAGCTGCAGTTCGAACTGAACCAGCAAGCCAGCCGCGACCCGCTGACCGGGGCGCTGAACCGACGCGCCTTCATCACCGCCGCCGAGAAGACCTTCGCCTGGGCCAGCCGCCAGGGCACGCCGATCGCCCTGTTGATGATGGATCTTGATTATTTCAAACAGGTCAACGACCGCTTGGGCCATCAGGCGGGCGACGATCTGCTGCGATTGTTTGCCGCCGTCTGTGAACGCGAAATCCGTTCGGAAGACAGTCTCTGTCGTTTTGGCGGCGAAGAATTCGTGGTGCTGCTGCCCGGCAGTTCCGCCACCTTGGCCTGGGCGGCGGCGGAAAGATTGCGCGCCGCTTTTGCCGAAGCGGCAGCTCAATCCGATGTCACGCGCACCCTGTCCTTTGCCGTAACCGTCAGCATTGGCGTCAGCGAATTGGAAATCGGCGAAGATTTGCACAGTGCCCTGCGCCGCGCCGATGCCGCTCTTTATTGGGCCAAGCAAACCGGGCGCAACCGCACCGAAATGGCGACGCCGCGCGCCAGTGTCATGGGCGCGCACTGAACCTTGATCCCCCTCTTCCGCTGCGTCCCTTTTCAGGGTACTTAATTAAAAGCAGATATCCTGTTTCGGGTTCCAGCGCAGGGGCGGGGAAGGCATCGCAATGGACCATGGCATTCTGACACGCGCCGTCATGAAGCGGCTTGCGGGCCCAGTCGTTTTGAATGCGGCCCTGGGCTTGCTGTCCCATTTCGTCTTGCGGTCATGGATCGGCTGGACCGATTCCCAGAACGACGTTTCCACCGGCTTTATGGTAGTAGCGCTGTCGTTCCTGCAATTCATGGCCCTGGCCTTTCTGGTCAACCGGATCTTTCTGCTAACCGCCGAACGGCTGTCCACCCGCCAACGGGTGCCCAAGCTGGCCTTGCAACTGGTCAGCGCGCTGATCTATCTGGCCTTTCTGGGAACATCGGTCAGCATCATCTTTCACCAGTCCTTAAGTGCGGTTCTGGCGGCATCGGGCATCGTCGGCCTGGCGGTTGGCTTTGCCTTGCGCGGTCTGTTGGCCGACGTCTTTTCCGGCATCGCCTTGCATCTGGATGCGGGATTGAAAGTCGGGGACTGGATCGATGTCATTTTGCGCGGGCAAACCTATTCGGGACGACTGTACGATATTCAATGGCGGACCGTGGTCATCGCCGACCGCTCGTCCAATCTGGTGATGATCCCCAACAGCGAATTTTCCACCGCCAGCGTGGTCAACCGGTCCCGCCCCGGACCAGCCAGCGAATTTTCCACCACTTTGCCCATCCCCACCCAGTACGAGCGCGCTCGCGTGGTGGAAATTCTGGAAAATGCCCTGGCCCGGTCGGTCGCCAGCGGTCTATTGCTGCCCCAACCCGCCCCTTATGTGCGGGTCGCCGGGTTGGACGCGGCCAACGGCAGCCTGACCTACCGCCTGCAATACAGCCTGGATCTGAACTCCTGCGGGCCATCCAAGGGGCAATCCATGGTTCTATCGTCGGCCATCGACTTTTTGAAGGCCGCCAATATCCGCCTGCATCCGCCCCAGGAAACCAGCATCGCCCGTTCCCTGCCGGTGGGGGCCGACCGTTTCAGCGAAACCCAGGCCCGCCTTAGCGTCTTGGCCGACGTGCCGTTGCTGGCGGTGCTGACCCAGCGGGAACTGCACGATCTGGCCGACGCCGCCCATATCTGCATCCTGTCGGATGGTCAATCCGTCATGCGGTCGGGCGAGGATGGGGATTCCATGTTCGTGGTGGCCGAAGGCCGCCTGCTGGTGCAAATCGACGGCCAGCGCATCGCCACTTTGTGGCCGGGGGAATGCGCCGGGGAAATGTCGTTGCTGACCGGCAGCCGCCGTTCCGCCGATGTCTCTGCCGTTGGCCAGACCGTCTTGCTGGAAATCCCCAAGGCTGCCCTGACCCCGATCTTGCAATCCAACCCCTTGCAGGTGGACCGGATCGCCACCGTCATCGCCAAGCGCCAGCAAGCCGCCCAGCGCCGCCAGAATGCCGAGGATGACCGCGCTGCCGTGGCGGCGGAAACCACATCGCTGGTCTCGATGATCCGCCGCTTCTTCCGCATCGGATGACCAAGCGGCGATCCCAAGGGGAAGAACGCGCAAAGCCCCTTGCGCCGCAAGGTTGTTCGCCGCTTGAGCCGATACCCCGAAAGGTGCTAGCTTCCCCGCCATTCCGTCCCGGGACAGGGAAGTCCGGTCGATCCGGCGCTGCCCCCGCAACTGTGAAGGGGAAGGATGCGGCATCGTGCCACTGGCCCCGTTCGTCACAGGGCCGGGAAGGCGCCGTCATCCGACGATCCCAAAGCCAGGAGACCTCCCCGCGCGACGGCGGCTGATTGTCCTCGGAGGGAGGAACAACCATGGTG
>JASLCK010000219.1 GCA_030151865.1 Rhodospirillaceae bacterium
GCAAAGCCGCCTCCGACGGGCCATAGGCTTGGGTCAGCAAGGCGCGCAAGGCCTCTTCCGGCCAGTCATCGATTTCCCTGCATCGGTTTTCTCCATAAAAAAAGCCCCAGCCAAAGGCCGGGGCGTCGGAACAGATGAGATCATGAAAAAAGCCCGCCCCCCTGATCAGGGGACGGGCTTATCAGCAGTCACACGGTTTGCTCGTGCGCAGTGTCAATTTTTCGGGGCCGAACGTCAAGACGGGTTCTCAGGCTTTCAGACCTTTCGATTTAATTGAACGGTCCAGCGGTTTCGTTCGCAAAAACGATACAATAGCACCGCACCCGCTGCGCCCAGGTAACCGCCCATGACGGTGTCGCTCAGGAAGTGGACGGTGGTAAAGACCCGGCTGGCCGCCACCAGCACCGCCAGGACATAGAATACCCAGGCTTGGTTGGGCAGGATCAGCGCCAGCGCCACCATGGCGGCAAAGGCGGTCTGGCTGTGGCCCGACGGAAAGCTGTTCATCGCCCATTGGGTGTTGAAGGGGTGAAAGCCGTATAGTCCCTCATCGAACAGATAGCGCGGGCGGTAGCGGCCGCACAGTGCCTTGACCACGGCGACGAAAGCCCCGCTGGACAGCACGCTGGCCGCCAGAAAGGCCGAACTGCGGAAGTACTGGCCCAGGCGGCTTTCCACTTCCCAGCCTTCGTCCCATTCGATGGCACGGCGGCGGCGCCACCAGAAGAACAGCGCGGCCAGCAGCGGCGGGACGATCCACAAGCCGCCTTCGCCCAGCCAGGTGATGGTCTTGAAGAAACCTTCCAGGTGGGTGCCGGGAATGGCGGCCTTCAGGGCCAGGGCCAGCGGGCGGTCGATCAGCAGATAGGACAGCAGACAAAACAACGCCGCCCACCCAGCCCAGGCCATAACCGGCCAACGCTGGGTGACGGCTTTCATCAGTCCCCACAAATCCCCCAGAAACACCCCGATCAGATCCAAAAGGCGCGTCACTGAGCGTTCTCCAACTGCCAGACCTTAAGATGGGCGGGACGGCCGCGCGAATAATTGAAGCCTTCCGCCGACCCGATCAGCTTGGCGCTGCGGTGGGCGTCGGCCAGAGTCTTGTCGAAGTCGGCCTCGGCCTCGCTTTCGATGACGGCGCTAGCATGGGGCGTGTCCAACAGGAAGCGGGCGGCGGTGGAACCATCCACCAGCTTGGTTTGCGTGCCTTGCAGGAACACCATGCTGGGTTCGTGGAACCCGGCGGCGGCCAGCGGCGTGCCGGGGGTAACGATGGCGTTGATGTCGCGCGACAGCCACATGCGGTCCAGATTGGGCATCACGGTCTGGAAGATGGTGCCATAGGTCAACAGCGCCCCCAAAACGGCGGCGGCGACCGCGCCTTGCATATGGTTGCGCCAGGCCAGGATGGCGGGCAGAACCCCCGCCGTCAGGGCAGCCGCCGCAGCCGGGACCGAGGCAGGCAGGAAGCCATGGCCCAAAATCATTGGGGCGGCGACGACCACACCGGCCAAAGCCAGACCGACCAGCGCCCACAGGGCATAAAAGCCACGGGCCAGACGGCTGCGCAGCATGTCTTCATCGGCGGCCACGGCGATGCCCGCCAACAGACACAGCGCCGGATAAGCGGGCAGCACATAATGGGGCAGCTTGGTGGGGACGATCTCGAAGATGATCCAGTTCGGCACGATCCAGGCCAGGCAGAACCGCAGCGCCGCACCATGGCGGTGCTTAACGGCGCGCACAAAGCCGGGCACGGCAAACAGCGAGGCGGGCCACAGGGTCGCCAGCATCAGGATCAGGAAATAGCCGGGCGGCGCACCATGGCTTTCCTGCGCCCCCAACAGCTTGGGCAACAGGTCGGTCTTGACGGCGGTGCCGATGAACTGCCCCCCGGTGGCGCTGCTGACGGCCGAGGCCCAGGGTGCGACGATGGCGGCGGCAACGATCATCCCGGTGACGGGACGGATATCCTTCAGCCACAGCACGCGCCGGTCGGCGATGCACAGCGTGATGATGGTGACGATGCTGATCATCGGCACGATCGGCCCCTTGACCAGAATGCCCACCCCTTGCGCCATCCAGAACGCCAGCAACAGAGCATTGCCGGGTTTATCGCGGCTGACCTTCTTGCTGTAGAGATAAAGCCGGGAAATCACCCCCTGGGCCAGCACGATACAGGCCAGTTGCACGGCATCGGTTTTGGCCTGATGGGCCTCGCTGACCAGGATCAGGGCGGCGGCCAACATGGAGGCACCCAGCAAAGCGGCTGGGCGTCCAAACATGGACTGGCCGAAATAGAACGTCAGCAGCACCGCCGCCAAGGCCCCCAGCACGGACGGCACGCGATAGGCCCAAATCTCGTCTTCGGCCTGGAAGAAACGGGCGGACACCGCCTGCATCCAGTAAATCCCGGCGGGCTTCTTGGCGCGGTATTCGTCTTGGAACTTGATGCGGATGTAATCGCCGCTTTCCAGCATCTGATGCGACGCCTGGGCAAAGCGGGATTCGTCGCGGTCAATGGGGGGCAGGGCGGTCAGGCCCGGCAGGAACATACCCAGACACAAAAGGGTCAGCAGGAAATAAGGTCTGAAACCGGCGATGAAACGTTGCATCGTGCCTCCCGAAACAGCGACGCCCCACGGCGGCAAGGCCGTGGGGCGTTTTTACCTCTAGTCCTCTCGGGCGCGGGCCGCAAGAGGATTGAGTGCTTAGGCTTAGCGGGTCGGAACCGGCTTTTCGCCCGTGTAGTCATAGAAACCGCGCTGGGTCTTGCGGCCCAGCCAACCGGCTTCGACATACTTCACCAGCAGCGGGCAGGGGCGATACTTGGTATCGGCCAGACCGTCATGCAGCACATGCATGATCGCCAGACAGGTGTCCAGACCGATGAAGTCGGCCAGTTCCAGAGGACCCATCGGATGGTTGGCACCCAGCTTCAGGGCGACGTCGATGGATTCCACCGAACCCACACCTTCATAAAGGGTGTAGACGGCTTCGTTGATCATCGGCAGCAGGATGCGGTTGACGATGAAGGCCGGGAAGTCTTCAGCGCTGACCGAGGTCTTGCCCATGCGGGCGACCAGATCCTTGACGATGGCGAAGGTGTCTTCACCGGTGGCGATGCCACGGATCAGTTCCACCAACTGCATCACCGGCACCGGGTTCATGAAGTGCATGCCCATGAACTTGGTGGGGCGGTCGGTCGAAGCGCCCAGACGGGTGATCGACAGCGACGAGGTGTTGGACGCGATATAGGCTTCCGGCTTCAGCACGGGGCAGAGCTGGGCGAAGATCTGCTTCTTGACCGATTCGTTTTCGGTCGCGGCTTCGATCACCAGATCGGCGTCCGAGAACAGCTTGTAATCGGTGCTGGTCTGGATGCGGGCCAGGACCGCGTTCTTGTCGGCTTCGGTCAGCTTGCCCTTGGAAATCTGACGATCCAGGTTCTTGGCGATGGTGGCCAGACCCTTGGCGATAGCGCCTTCGTTGACGTCGAGCAGCTTCACCTGGAAGCCGGAGGAAGCCGCAACGTGGGCGATGCCATTCCCCATCTGACCAGCGCCGATGACGCCGATGATCTTGATGTGGGTGGAATCCCCGCGGGTGTTCGTGCCATGCGAATTAATCACTTGCTCAACTCCGCTGCGAGTTCAGGCAAAGCCTGGAAGAGATCGGCAACCAGACCATAATCGGCGACCTGGAAGATGGGGGCTTCCTCATCTTTGTTGACGGCGACGATGACCT
>JASLCK010000236.1 GCA_030151865.1 Rhodospirillaceae bacterium
TCACCACAGGCCCGACGCCGTTTTAGACGACCCCAGACCCGAACCAGAACTCTCACCCGGCGGCTGACCTTAACTGTTCCTGATTTCCACAATTGGAGCGGGCGAAGGGATTCGAACCCTCGACCCCAACCTTGCCAAGGTTGGGGTCGAGGGTTCGAATCCCTTCGCCCGCTCCAATTTCTCAAAATTAGAATGTTGTACGAGACAGGCCGCGCAAGCGGCCTTCGTCGTTTCTGGCCTGATCATCGAAAAGATCGCGTGTGATTTCTGCCCGGTAGCCAACGGCATCAAGGCAGCGAGAGAGAAAAGCTTCGTTCTCCCTTAAGGCTTCTTCTGAAGTTCATCCGAGTGACGCGCCTCTGCGACAAGCCAATCGACGAAATCAGTCAGCAGATTTCCGGCACCGGCTTGCCGTGGCCAAATCGCCACATAGCCCGTCCGTGGAACCCGGATGTCGGGCAGAGGCGTCATCAGCCTGCCGTTGGCAATATCAAGTTCCAACATCGGCAGTGGCCCAATCCCAAGACCCAAGCCATCTTCAACCGCCTGGCGCGCGACGAAGAAGTGATCGAATGTCTGGCGCGGAAGACCGGCTAAATGCTGGAGTCCGGCAGCCTCGAGCCAGTTCGTCCAATCGCCGGCGCGGGTTTCACTAGCGAGCAATTTATGCCCCTCGATGTCGGTCGGCTTCAGGATCGGTCGGCGTGCGAACAGGGCTGGGCTCATGATGAGCGTGTCCACATCCTCCAGCACCGGAACGACATGATGCTGAGGCCACAAATCTTCCCGGACGACCCCGCGTCGGATCGAAACATCGACGCCACCGCGTAAATCTTCCATCACACAAGAAACCGTCGTGACCACGACTTCAACCTGTGGATGGAGGATGTGGTAGCGCTCAAGCCGAGGGATCAGCCAGCGCATTGCCAAGCTGGTGGGCGCGCTCACGCGCAGGATACGGCGCGCGGCAGGCCGACCGCATGCTTCCGCTGCGACGGCGAGGCGATCGAATGAGAGGCCGACCTCGGCGGCAAAGATTTTTGCCATCGGCGTTGCCACCATGCGGCGGCCGTCCTTGATAAAAAGTCTCTGTCCCAGCCAGTTCTCGAGCGCGGCGATCTGCCGACTTACCGCCCCATGCGTGAGCCCGAGTTCAACACCGGCTTGGGCATAACTGCCCGTCCGGGCGGCAACCTCGAAAATACGCAAGGCGTTCAACGGGGGGAGACGGCGCATGGGGAATACCCGTGAGAAAAAATAACGTTATCCGTGAAGTAAAGCAGACTAGTCGATTAAATTTCACACGTATACCGTCTGTTCTTGACGCTAGACCCACCGGTCTAAGGCCGAAGGTGCCTTCTTGTGCGAAAGGATCGTGATGATGTCTACCAATCTCACTGTCGCCCTTATCGGTCCGGGGGCTATCGGCACGACCATCGCGGCCGCCCTGCATGAGGTTGGGCGGACACCAACGATTTGCGGGCGTTCGGCCCACAAGCACCTGACGCTGCGCTCCGATGGCGGCGATATTGTCGTTCCAGGCCCCGTGCTGACCGATCCGGCTGAAATCCACAACAGGTTCGACTTGGTGTTCGTCGCGGTGAAGTCGACACAGATCAAGGCGGCGGGGCCGTGGCTTTCTGCCGTGTGTGATGAGCAGAGCGTTGTTTGCGTATTGCAAAACGGGGTCGAACAGAAAACGCTGATCGCGCCTTACGTTCCCGGCAGCCCTATTTTGCCTTCGGTGGTGTGGTTTCCCGCCCAGCGGGAAACGGACGCGTCAGTCTGGCTGCGTGGGAACGCACACCTGACCTTGCCGGATACACAGATGACCAATACGGTGCAGGCGGCATTGCAGGGGACGCGGTGTTCGGTTGATGTGGTCTCGGACTTCACGTCCATCGCCTGGAAAAAGCTGCTTCAGAATGCGGTGGCCGGTTTGATGGTCCTGACGGGGCGCCGCGCCGGTATCTTTTCCCGATCCGACATCACCGAGCTGTCTTTCGCCTATCTACGGGAATGTTTGGCGGTCGCCCGTGCGGAAGGGGCGGTTCTAAGCGATGACGTCTCCCAGGAAATTGTCTCAAAGTTCCAAGGTTTTCCTGCCGATATGGGCACGTCCATCCTTGCCGACCGGCAAGCGGGTCGTCCCCTTGAATGGGACATTCGCAACGGGGTCATACAGCGATTGGGCCGAGCCCATGGCATTTTGACACCCATCAGCGATCTGGTTGTGCCGCTTTTGGCAGCGGCCAGCGATGGTCCTGGTTGAGCATTCCAGGACCGGTCATCCTTCACGGGAATTTTCAGATCAAGGCAGCCATTGGTTGCCTTTTCCGTTTTTAAACCTCCCCGATTGCCCTCAGGTCTTGACGGGGTTTTGCCGCAGCGCCAGCTTGCGGGGGTGATGAAGCTGTTTTCTGTTCCCTTCTGTGATCCTTTGACCGTGTTCGCGCCTTTTGCCGGACAGGACTGGGCGATGCTGCTCGATAGCGCTGCATCGGGTGATCCGCGCAGCCGTTGGACCTTTCTGGCTGTCGATCCTCAGGGAACGTTACAATCCGTTGATGGGCAGATCTTGCGAGATGGTCGGTCTGTGCCCTCTGCCGATCCGTTTCAGGCCCTGGCAGAGTGTCTGGCGAAGTTGCCGTCGGATACTCCACCCGAAAACATCCCCTTTGCCGGTGGGGCGGTGGGGATTTTAAGCTATGAATTGGGCCGCCATCTGGAAAGCGTGCCTGCCCGCCATTGCCCGATTCCCGGCCAGCCGGAGATGGCGCTGGGCTTTTACGACAGCATCGTTGTGTTTGATCTGTGGGAAAAGCGCGCCTGGGTCACGGCTCTGACGCTTCAGGCCGAAGCCAAGGCCCGGCGTATGGTCGGGCATATCGCAGACATCGCTCGTCAAGAGTCTCCAGCCGCTGTCTCGGCCAGGTTGCCCTCTTTGCTTTGGCGTGTCGAGATGGACCGTGATGCCTATTGCCGACAGGTTCAGCGGATCGTCGATTACATCGCGGCGGGCGAT
>JASLCK010000240.1 GCA_030151865.1 Rhodospirillaceae bacterium
CCACCTTGCGCCACCTGATTCGCATTCAGGCCGAAAGCGAACGGCGCGCGGGCACCAGCCGTGAATAGAGCAAATTTCGATCTGATTGGATCAGATCGAAAATGCGATAAGCCCGCGCGGCGTTTGAGCGGGCCCGGAATGGGCCGTTTGACACAAAACCAGAGCCAATTCCGATTGAGCGGAATCGGCTCTAGCGCCGCAGATCGATTTCCACGCCGGGTTCGCCGCTGAATTCGACCAAAATGTCCTCGTCGCGGACGATATATTGGCAGGCCAGACGATAGGGGGGTGACAGGTCCTCGACCTCGGCCTTGGCCAGCCATTCCCTGGTCAGCTTACCGTTGACGGAAAGGGTCAGTTTTTCCTTGTCGGTCAGGCTTATGGCTTTGGATCGTCCGAAGCCAAGATAGGTCACCTTGATCAGGCAGGACCCGCATTCGCCGTCCTGGCACTGGCACGGGATCGGGATGCTGTGGGCCTTGGCGATAGACAGCAACGTACTGGTGTCGCCAGCGATGGCATAAACGGTGACGTCCTTGCTCAGGACGGGGCTGCTGAAGGTGATGTTGGCCATGATTTCCTCTCTGTCTGGTGGGGACCGTTTAAGGCTGGGAGGTCAAAATCGCCGCCGCTTCCGCCAGAGGCATGGCGATTGGGATGATCTCGGCGGTTTCCAGAAATCTGACTTCGTTGCGGGTCAGCCCTTCGGGCGGCACAACGGCGAAATAGGGACCTGCGGAATGCTTGATCAGGCAGCGGGCGAACGTCCGCAAGATCTGGTCATAGAACCGACAGCCCAGGAACACGAAGCCCCGGCTGCGTCTGCGGTCCTGCACCGCCTGGGGGATGGGGGTTTGAATGTCGATGTCCGACAAGACCTCGACATAATCGGCATCGGAAGCAAGGACATCGCCTGCCGGGCGGGTTGCGCCATGCGGTTTGTAGAGAATGGTGCGCCATGTTTGCGCCTGATCGACGGAGCATTTCGCCCCATCGGCGCCGTGGGCGCGATACCAGGGGGCATCGCCGGTGCGGCGGGCTTTCGACGCGCCTTGCAGCAGGCCCCATTCTCCTGGATCGCGGTTGGCGGACAGACAGGCCGCCAAGGTGGCGTCATACCAAGTGTCGATGATCAGCGGCGCATCGCGTAATCCCGCCAACCACTGATGCAGCGCGGAGGGAGCCGGGATGGGATCAAAGATTTCCATCATCAGCTTGTCCAGGGTGATGCGGTGCCGGAAGGATTCGATGTATTGCGAGGCGTGCCACATATTGTTGGCGATGCGTCCCGGCACCCGGACCCGGCTGTTCAGCCGGTGCGCCAGGTCACGGGCTCCGGCGGGAACCAGCAGCGGGTCGGGTGTCAGGCTCAGCAGATCAGGCCCCAGAAAGGGGATCATCTGCCCGGCGGCCATGTCCCGGCCCAATTGGGCGACAAGGGCGTCAATCATCCTCGTCCCCCAGTTTGCGGGCATCGACGGTAATCGGCAGGGGGGTGTCGTCGGGCAGGTCCGGCATCTGGAAGCGCCAGCCATTGCTGATGCGGATGACGCCGCCCCAGATGCCCGGCTTTTCCGTTTCCACCACCTTTTCTTCCAGATCCTTCTTGGGAACATAGATCTCGAAGAGGGGGCCGACTTTGCGCAAGGTCACTTTCATGGCGGTGGCTCCAAGCTTTCCAGTTCGTGGCCGCGCATCCCGACCAGCATGCCGCGATCAACGAAATCAATGGCGTAGACGTAAAAGCGGTTGAGGAATGTTCCCACCGACTTCACATAACCGATGTCGCCCGGATAGATCAGGAAGGCCCCGGTGGCATATCCGGGATAGGTGCCGTCGTTGCGCACGTCACGCTTGGCGCGCACCTTGCTGCCCGGTTGATAGGCGGGAGGCGCGTATAATTCGCTTTGGCCTTGATGCATGGGGCCCTCCTGACAAAGGATGATCAGGCTTTGACGATGCATCCGTCGACCGGACACACAGCCGTGCATTTGGGCGAATCGCCGTCACATTCGGTGCAGGCGGTCGCCTTGATGGCATAGGTGCTGCCCTTCATCGCAATGGCGGCGTTGGGGCATTCGAATTCGCAGGCACCGCAGGCGGTGCAGGTGGAGGCGATGATTTTCAGGGACATGATGCTTCTCCTTGGTTTAAGGACAGGTCAGGGGAATCAGGCAATGCCGCGTTCGTCCTGGGTCGTCTGGGCGGCGTACCAAGAGGCGATGGACGGTTCGATATAGTCGAAGGGATGGCTGTCGATGACCTCGATCCCCGCCTTGGCCAAGTCTCGCTTGGGGCAGGTGCCGATCTTGGCGGTGAAGACGGCGTCAACGCCGCTGAGGGTTTCCAGGATGCCGTCCAGGCGGTCGTCATCGCCATAACCGCCCTGGCAGTAATTCTCGACCTTGCGGTGACCGATGAACCGCACGCCGCGGGCGTCCGCTTCGTAAATCTGAAATTCGGTGGCGTGGCCAAAATGCTGATTGATGCGCCCGCCGCCCTTGGTGCAGACGGCGATCAACCGGGCGGGAGTATCCAGATTGCGCAGCGTGCTGGCGGCTTGGGCGGCGGCAGCAGCGCGGTCGGCGCGTTCCTGTTCCACCACTTCGCGGTAGAGACGGCGGGGTTCGGGATCATAGGCAGCAGGGGCTGCGTCCAATTTGTCCAAGGTGAAATCCTGGGACAAATCCTCCCCCAGCATGCCGACGGCGTCGGCGCGGCATTGACGGCAGTGGCGCATCAGGTTGGCCCCCCCCGACAAACGGTCCTGCAGGTCCTTTAATTCGGCGGGGGTGGGGCCGCGCCGACCTTCCAAGCCAAAGGCGGTGCCGTGCGAGGCGTCGGAGATCAAAGGCAGGATGTTGTGCAGGAAAGCGCCGCGTTCTTTGATGGCGGCATTGACCGCCGGAAGATGGGCGTCATTGATACCGGGGATCATCACGGAGTTGACCTTGACCAGAATGCCCCGCGCCGTCAGCGCCTCCAGCCCTTCCATCTGCCGTTCGTGCAGGATGCGGGCCCCTTCGACGCCGGTATAGCGTTTGCCTTGGTAATAGATCCACGGATAGATCAGCGCGCCGATCTCGGGGTCCACCATGTTGATGGTGATGGTGACGTGGTCGATATTGTGCCGGGCGATGCGATCCACATGATCCGGCAAAACCAAGCCGTTGGTGGAAATGCAGAATTTGACGTCGGGCAGTTTCTGTTCGGCCAGACGGAATGTCTCGAAGGTATGGCGCCAGTCGAACAGGGCGTCGCCGGGGCCGGCAACACCCAGAACCGACAATTGCGGAACCTTGGCGGCAACGGCCATGACCTTGCGCAGACCTTGTTCCGGGGTGAGCCGTTCGCTGGTGACGCCGGGACGGGATTCGTTGGCGCAATCGAATTTGCGATTGCAATAATTGCACTGGATGTTGCAGGCCGGAGCCACCGCCACATGCATGCGGGCGAAGAAATGATGGGCTTCTTCGCTATAGCAGGGATGATCCTTGATCTTTTCCCAAACATGGGCAGGGACATCGGCCGGACCTGACGAGGTGCCGCAGCTTTTGGCGGAACAGCCGGACGCCGACTGGGGGCGGGCTTCACCTGGTTTGGCGATCTTGCGCAGGGGAACGATGTTGTTTGACACCGGCAGCCTCCACCGTGGGATTGTCTGGAGGCTTCATTGCAATGACGGTGCCAGTTTGGAATTTTGTTTAGTTCATTGTTTTTGCTTATTAAATGTTGATTGTCGGAACTGCGACAATCTTGGATGTTCTTCTACAATTGGCGGATTTCCACGTTATGCTTGCGCAAGGCATACCCGATCTGGCGCGGCGTCAGGCCTAACAGGCGGGCGGCCTTGGCCTGCACCCAGCCGCAGCGTTCCATGGCTTGAATCAGGATTTCCCGTTGGGTCAGGGCGCCGCCGCTGTCCGAGGTTTGCGGCGGCAGGAGCGGCAGATCGTCGGCGAAGAACGGTTCTTCCGGTTGCGGGACGGGCGGCGGCGATACGGGGGCATCGTGCGGCCGCGCCGCTGCCGGGGGGGTGATCTGAACCGGCGCGGCCTGCAAAACACCGCCCCAAAGGGTGGACGACAGGCACAGGTCGCGGCGGCAGGAAAGGTCTACGTCGTCGATGATATCGCCATGGGTCATGGTGGCGGTGCGCCAGATGCAGTTTTCCAACTCGCGCACATTCCCAGGGAATTTGCAGCGTTGCAGGATTGTCAGGGCCTTTTGCGTGATGCCGACATGCCGGTTGTTCTCCTTGTTGAAGGAATCCAGGAAATGATTGGCCAACAAGGGAATGTCGCCGCTTCTTTCGCGAAGCGGCGGCAAGAAGATGGGCACGACATTCAGGCGGTAATAGAGATCGGCGCGGAACTCACCTTTGGTGACGGCCTGTTCCAGGTCGCGGTTGGTGGCGGCGACCAGCCGGACATCGACTTTGATGGTGCGGCTGCCGCCGACCCGTTCAAACTCTCCCTCTTGCAAGGCGCGCAGAAGCTTGGATTGGAAGCTGCTGGAGATTTCTCCGATCTCATCTAAGAACAGGGTGCCGCCATGGGCCAGTTCGAAGCGTCCTTTGCGGTCTGCCGAGGCGCCGGTGAAAGCGCCTTTTTCGTGGCCGAACAGCTCGGATTCCAGAACGCTTTCCGACAAAGCGGCGCAATTGACCTTGATGAAGGGTTTTTGCGCACGGGTGGACAAGGCGTGAATGGCGTGGGCGATGCGTTCCTTGCCGGTGCCGCTTTCTCCGCGCAGCAGGACCGTGGCGCGAGATGGGGCGGCTTGTTGGACTTGGGAAAAAATACGGTGCATCGCTTCGGAGGTGCCGATGACATCTTCCAGACCGCGCGGCGGTGTCGGCGGCTTGATCTTGACCACCTGTTTGCTAAGCCGGGCATTGTCGATCAACAATTGTTCGCGGTCGGCCTGAACCTTGCGGGTCAAGGCGACGGTTTGGGCGAACAGGGTGGCAATCATGCTGAGAAACCGCAGGTCTCTCTGGAATTGCTGATGTTCCAGTTCGTTGCGGATGCGCAGAACCGACAGAACTCCAAGCGGTCCGTCCGTTGAGCGGATAGGCACCGCGAGAAAGGAGGCGTCCCCATCCTTCAAGATGCCCAGACAGTCGGCGGTATAGGCGATCAGTTCAGGGTGATCTTGCGAGACGGGCAGGACGAGGGGCAAGCAGCTTTCCAAAACCTTGCGGGCAATGGAGAGGGGATAGGTGCTGGCACCGTCCCGAGCCTGGCGCAACGATTGCCCGGCGACGGCGGCAAAGCTGAGTTCTCCTGCCGCGGGCCCCAGGATGACGGCGCCATGGCGCATATCCAGATAGGACGACAGGATGTTCAGGGCGTCGTGCAGCGCCTTGTCCAGGTCGAAATTGGTGCCCAGAACCTTGCTGATCTCGTAGATGCCGATCAGTTGGGCTTCACTGGTGTCGTGACGGGCTTTGTCCGAAGTCAGCATGGCCTGCCCCTCCACAGTTGCCTATAGATTGGGCAATTTCTGTGTCCGTCTATTTTTTAAACAATATTGCATTCCGGCCTGCAAAGTCCATAACGCAGTGCAGCATACTGCCTTACGTTATGGGCCTCGAGGGGGGCGGGTATGAAAGTCAGGGGGTTGGGGCGTTCATGCGTTCGATCCAGCGCTGAACGGCTTCGACGTGTTGGGCTTCTTCATCGACAAACGCTTGAGCCATGGTCTTGATTTCTGGGTCTGTGGCCGTTTGCAGAACGTTAAGGTAGAACTCGTACCCCTTGCACTCTGCTTCCAGCGCCAGATCCAAGGCTTGGCGGACCCCCATCAGTGGGTCGGCTCCCCAAATGGCGGCACTTTCCGGGCTTTCCACGCCGGACCATTGAAAGTCGTCGGGGTTGAGGTGCGGGACATCGCGGAACCCCGCCCTGGAGCAGGCTTCCTGATAATGCATTTGGGAATAGTGGGCCATTTTACGAAAGAACTCCTCGACCTCCTTATTGCCGTAAGAACGCGCGGCTTCGGCCAATTCGCTGAAGCGCAGGGCGGCCTCCTGCTCGACCTTGCAGGCATAGGCCAAAAATTCTTCGATCGATTCCATTTTGCCTTCACCCAAACTTGAACAGGATGCCATAGCCGCCGCGCGGATAGTTCCATTCGACTTCGCCGCTATCGCCGCACAGGATGCGACAGGTGCCGCATTCCAGACAGCCGTCGGGGGTGACTTCAATCTGACCTCCCTCGGCCCGGCTATAGCAGCCGGCGGGGCAGACCTTGACCAGGGCCGCCAGCGCCTCGGATGGTTTGGCGTGCGGCTTGATCCGGATATGCGGGCGCCCTTCATCGACCTTGTAGCGGTTTTGGTACAGTTTCTCTTCGACCTTAATGGCGAGCGGTTGCATGGTCCGGCCCTCCCTTTAGCGCCAAGCTCTGGCGATGTTGAAGACGTCACCCAACAGACCGGTCAGACGGCGGCTGGAACTGAAGGTTTTGCGGATTTGCTTTTCCTTGCTGCGCTTATCGACGCCATCGACGCGCAGAATGGTTTCCGCCGCCTGCGCGATCAGACGGGGATATTCGGTAAAGAAATGCTTGTTCCGGTGCAGCACGTCGGGGAGACGGCGGTATTTATGCAGGTCCTTCAGAACGAAGCTGTCCTCCAGGGCGGTCTTGTAGGCGGACAAGGTGCGGGCCGACATGGGGGCGTTGCGTTCCTTGGCGGCGATCACCGTTTCCGCCGCCAGTCGGCCCGACGTCATGGCCAGGTTCGAGCCTTCGCGGTGGGCGGCGTTGACGAATTGGGCGGCGTCGCCAACGATCATCCAGCCGTCGCCATAAAGCTGGGGAACGGCCTTCAGGCCACCTTCGGGGATCAGATGGGCGGCATATTCCTTGATCTCCGATCCTTCCAGCAGCGGCTTGATGGACGGATGCTGTTTAAAGCGTTCCAGCAGGAAGTAGGGGGCAACCTGGGATTCGGCGAAGTCCGACACCAGACAGCCGATGCCGATCGAGATGCTTTCCCGGTTGGTGTAGAGAAAGCCGGTGCCGACCATGCCGACGCTGATGCTGCCCATGGCTTCGATGACGACGCCTTCGTTCTCGCCGATATTGAAGCGGCTCTGAATGACGTCTTCGGGCAGGAAGTGCATTTCCTTGACGGCCAGGGCCACATGTTCGGGTCGGACTTCCTGTTTCAGGCCGGAGCGGCTGGCCACCAGGGCGTTGACGCCATCGGCCATGATCACCACATCGGCGAACACCTCGCCATCGGTGCGATCGGTGCGCACACCGTTGACCTTGCCGTTCTTGTCGCGCAAGAGTTCGGTCACGGTGGTTTCGCACACCACCAAGGCCCCGGCTTCGCGCACTTTCGCCGAGAACCAGCGGTCAAACTGTGAGCGGATGATGGTGTAGCGGTTGGGGCGGGTTTCGTTGAAGGAGTCGGAACGGTAATGTCCGCCCATATGGGCGCGTTCATCCAACATCCAGAACCGCTGTTCAACGATATGACGTTCCAGCGGAGCCTCGTCGCGGAAGTCGGGAATGATCCGTTCCAGGGCGTCGGCGTAGAGGATCGCCCCCTGAACGTTCTTCGAACCGGAATATTCTCCGCGTTCGATTTGCAGGACCGACAAACCGGCCTTGGCGAGGGTGTAAGCGGCGGCGTTGCCGGATGGACCGGCACCGATCACGATGGCGTCAAAATGTTCGCTCATGAGGGATATCCTCCGGATGTCGATCAGCTTGCCAGCCGGTCAAGGGTCAGCTTGCGGCGGAAAGCTTCGGTCAGGGCGGGCAGCAGGGTCAGGGCGTCGCCGACGATCCCCAGATGGGCAAAATCGAAGATCGGGGCGTTGGCGTCGGTATTGATCGCCAGAATGCAGTCAGCGCCTTCCACCCCCACGCGGTGTTGAATGGCCCCGGAAATTCCGGCGGCAATGTAAAGGCGTGGACGAATGGTCTTTCCGGTTTGGCCGATCTGGCGCTCGGCACTCATCCACCCTTTTTGCACCACGGGTCGGGAACAGCCATATTCTGCCCCCAGAACCGCAGCCAGATCCGTGACCAGGCGGATGTTTTCCGGCCGTTGCAGCCCCATGCCGCCCGCGACGACGATATCCGCATAAGCCAACTGCACCTTGTTGGTATTGGCATCGGGGATGAAGTCCAGGATTTTGGTGATGATCAGGCTTTCGTTCAAATCCACCGCATGGCGGACGATCCGGCCGTGACGGCTGCGGTCGGCTTCGGGCATGGCCATGACGCGGGGACGCACGGTCGCCATTTGCGGACGGAAGTTCAGCGTATGGATGGTGCACAACAAGGTGCCGCCAAAGGTCGGGCGGGTGGCGGCCAGCGAACCTTCGGCATCGATGGCCAGTTCCGTACAGTCGGCGGTCAATCCGGTCGCCAGGGTGGTGGCGACGGTACCGGCCAGATCGCGCCCCAGATTGGTGGCCCCCAGCAGCAGGATTTCCGGCTTATAGGTGTTGCACAGCTCGGTCATGACCTGGGCATAGGGCTGGTTGCGGTAATCGGCCAGCAGCGGATTTTCCACCAGATAGACGACATCGGCGCCAAAGCCGATGGCTTCTTGGGCTGCCTGTTCGGTGGCGGCGTCGGTTGGCCCCAGCAGGGCTCCGGCCAGTTCGACCCCCAACTTGTCGGCCAGCTTGCGCCCTTCGCCCAGCAGTTCCCACGAAACGGGATGGACTTGGCCGCGTTCCATTTCGATGAAAACCCAGACATGCTTGTAATCGCGGAACCGCTCGGGCAGTTCCTTCTTCATCTGTGCCCGGCCGGAGCCGGAGGCGGGAGTGTCGCTCATTCTAGGCTCTCCGTATCACGCGGGTTGTGAAATGGGGTGTTTGGCCAGAAAGTCTTGGAGGTGCGGTGCGGCGGTGAAAATGGCTTGCAGGGCGTCGGCAACGGTTTCCGCGCCCGGACGTCCCTTGGCTTCGATCATGACCGCCTTGTCCGCCCGTGCTTTGGGGGCGAAGACCTTTTTGACCACGGTGGGCGAGCCGCGCAAACCACAGCGCTGAACGTCGGAAATGCCCGCATTGGCGGCATTCCAAATCGTCAGGGGCGTGCGGGCGGCGCGCAGCATGTCGGGCAGAGAGCCGCGACGAATGGTGGTGCTGCCCTCCAACATGGTGATCAGAACCGGCAGCTTGGTGCGCAAGACCTGGACGCCGCCTTCGGCCCGGCGCTGCACGGTGATTTCGCGGCTTTTCGGGTCCAGTCCGTCAATGGCGGTAATATAGGTCAGCTGATTCAAACCCAGGCGACAGGCGATGCCCGGTCCCACCTGGGCGGTGTCGCCGTCGATGGTCTGCTTGCCGCAGAAAACCAGATCGATGGGGGTTTCTTCCGACAGCTTGGCGATGGCGGTCGACAGGGCGTAGGAGGTGGCCAGCGTGTCGGAACCGGCGAAGAAACGGTCTGTCAGCAAAATCGCCCGATCCGCGCCATAGGCCAAGGCCTTGCGCAAGGATTCTTCAGCCATCGGCGGCCCCATGGTCAGAACGGTCACGGTGCCGCCGACCTGATCCCGCAGAGCCAAGGCTGCTTCAAGAGAAAACAAATCGTATGGATTAATAATGGTGGGCACGCCTTGGCGCATGATCGTATTCGTGACCGGATGAACGCGAATCTGTGCGCTATCAGGAACTTGTTTGATGCAAACCAAGATATTCATTGGTTCGGCTCCCCTATGAATGCATTATTCATAGATAGGCAATATTCATGCCATTCTTGTTATGTCTTTGTTTTCTGTGATTTTATCTGCCATGGGAGGATTTTTCGTGTCGCGCTTGCGACAGACTGGACAGCGGCACAAAGCCGGGATCCTCCATTCTAAAGACGGAAAACAGCTTTTCCTGTCGGGCGTCGGTGGTCAGAAAGTCGTTATGGGCCTGCTGCAAGGCTTGCGCGCACAGGGCTTCCTGATCCTCTGGCGCGGCTTCGGCGACATTCAGCCGCGCCATGTGTTGATTGAACTTCTTCAGGATGTGCAAGCGGTTCACGTTCACCAGCCCTTGATCGAACGGGACCTTCAAGGTGGTGAAGAACTCTTCGGCAGAAGAGAGCCCGCGCAGGCGGTTTAAGATGTCGGACATAAGCGTCCCCCTTTTTTTGCTGTTCCGCAGGGGACTGAACAGCAAGCGCCGTGCCATGGCGCATTGTCGCTTTTGCGACAGAGATCAGGGAGCGGACGAGTGCAAGGCCAGGTAGAAGGCGCAGGCGGTGTCCAGACGCAAGATGGCCCCCGCCAGACAGCCGACCAGGGCTTTTTGCTCCTGGCTGGCGGGCTTCAGGGACAGCCGCATTTCCAATAAGGCGCGCATCACGGCGCGGGCGGGCATCAGCTGAATCGGCGTGGTGGGCGCATCCGCGATGGCGAATTCCGCGGCGACACGGCGCATGCAGTCTTCGATATAAGTCACATCGTCAACAGACAGCGGCACCAGACAGTCTGGTGTACGACGGATCAGCCGTTCCGCCGCGAAATTGGCGATGCCCCCGGATGGGGGGCCGGATTCGAGCGCCGACATCGCCCTTAGCCGTCCAATTCCCTCAGGCGGGTGCGGGCGTCGATCAAGGCGGCATAGGCTTTCTGACAATGAGCCGCCACGACCATGATCTCTTCCCAGCGGTTGGGCAGCTCTTCCGACAGGTCGTGCAAGTCCATTTTGGCCTGAACGGCCTGGGCGGACAGTTTCTTGATGGTCGCTTTCAGCTCGTCGATGTCGCTCATGGCAAATCCTCACGAAAGGGGAATGCCTGGGGCTTTGCGAAAACCGGGCCAATGTCGCAAGTGCGACAGACTCCGCTTGGCCCGTCCTTTGCAATTCCTGTCTCAACCTCACAGACACTCCGCTTGGAAGGGAATGGCAGATGATAGCGAAAGCCGATACGGCAGCATCCAGGCCTGTTTATCTCGATTATCAGGCGACGACCCCCTGCGACCCCCGGGTCGTTCAGGCCATGCTGCCCTATTTCACGGAAAAATTTGGCAACCCCCATTCGCGCAATCACGCCTATGGCTGGGAAACCGAGGAAGCGGTGGAAGTCGCGCGCGAACAGGTTGCCGCCATCATCGGCGCCGATCCCAAGGAAATCGTGTTTACCTCGGGCGCGACCGAATCGAACAATTTGGCCCTGAAGGGGGTGGCGCAATTCTATAAGGGCAAGCGAGACCACATCGTCACGGTGGCGACGGAACATAAATGCGTTCTCGACGCCTGCCGCCATCTGGAACAGGAAGGCTTCAAGGTCACGTATCTGCCGGTCCAGACCAATGGACTCATTGATCTGGCGCAATTGGCAGACGCCGTCACCGAGAAGACGGCCATCGTTTCGGTCATGGGGGTGAACAACGAAATCGGCGTGATCCAGCCTTTGGCCCAGATCGGGGCTATCTGTCGTGGCAAGGGGGCGTTCTTCCATACCGATTGCGCCCAGGCGGTGGGAAAAATTCCGTTGGATGTTCAGTCCATGAACATCGACCTGATGAGCATTTCCGGCCACAAAATCTATGGCCCGAAGGGCGTCGGCGCGCTCTTCGTCCGCCGCCGTCCCCGCGTTCGTCTACAGGCTCAGATCCATGGCGGCGGGCAGGAACGCGGTATGCGCTCGGGCACCTTGTCGCCGCCGTTATGTGTCGGTCTGGGCGAGGCCTGCCGGATTGCCGCCCTGGAGATGGGAGCCGAAGCCGAACGCTTGCGCAGTCTGCGTGATCGATTGCTGACGGGTTTGCGGGCCCGCCTGCCGGAGATTTACGTCAATGGCGATCTCTACAGCCGCATTGCCGGAAACATCAATATCAGCTTCGCCTTCGTCGAAGGCGAAGGACTGATGATGGGCGTCAAGGGGCTGGCGGTGTCGTCGGGTTCGGCCTGCACTTCGGCCTCGTTGGAGCCGTCCTATGTCCTGCGGGCCATCGGTCTGGATGCGGAGATGGCCCATACCTCGCTGCGTCTGGGACTGGGACGCTTCACCACCGAGGCGGAGGTCGACTTTGCCATCCACCATATCGCCGAGGCGGTAACGCGTCTGCGCGACCTGAGCCCCTTGTGGGAGATGCATC
>JASLCK010000262.1 GCA_030151865.1 Rhodospirillaceae bacterium
TGCCGACCTGTTCGATCTTGCCCTGGCTCATCACCACCACACGATCGGCGACTTCCAGCGCCTCTTCCTGGTCGTGGGTGACGAAGACGCCGGTAATCTTCAGTTCATCATGCAGATGGCGCAGCCAGCGGCGCAGTTCCTTACGCACGCGGGCATCCAACGCGCCGAACGGCTCGTCCAGCAACAGCACCTTGGGCTCGATCGCCAGGGCGCGGGCCAGGGCGACGCGCTGACGCTGACCGCCCGACAATTGCGACGGATAGCGGTCCGCCGCCCCATCCAACTGCACCATCGACAACAGATGATGCACCCGCTCGACAATCTCTTTCTTGCCGGGGCGGGTAGCACGGTCGCGTACCTTCAGACCAAAGGCAATGTTGTCGAACACCGTCATATGGCGGAACAGGGCGTAGTGCTGAAACACGAAGCCCACCTGACGATCACGGGCGGACACCTGGGTAGCGTCGCCGCCATCGAACAGCACGGTCCCCGCATCGGCGAATTCCAGCCCGGCGATGATCCGCAGCAAAGTGGTCTTGCCCGAGCCCGACGGCCCCAGCAGCGCCACCAGTTCGCCTTCCTGAATGTTCAGCGAGACGTCGTTCAGGGCGGCGAACCCGCCGAAGGTCTTGCGAACGTTACGAACGTCAATCATCGTCAGTTCCCTTTAGTGCCGCGTGCGCGCGGCCAGTTCCTTGCTGAAGCGCCATTCCAGCGCCGATTTGGCCGCCAGGGTCACCAGCGCCAACAGCGCCAGCACCGAAGCGATGGCGAACGCCGCCGCGAAATCATATTCGTTATAAAGGATTTCCACCTGCAACGGCATGGTGTTGGTCAGGCCGCGCACATGGCCCGACACCACCGACACCGCGCCGAATTCTCCCATGGCGCGGGCATTGCACAGCAAAACGCCGTACAGCAGCCCCCACTTTACGTTGGGCAGGGTCACGCTCCAGAAAATCCGCCAGCCTCCGGCCCCCAGCACGACGGCGGCCTCCTCCTCCTCCGTGCCCTGTTCCTCCATCAGGGGGATCAGTTCGCGCGCCACAAAGGGGAAGGTGACAAACACGGTCGCCAGCACGATGCCCGGCACCGCGAAGATCACTTTCAGATCATGGTCGCGCAGCCACGGTCCCAGCCACCCCTGCAAGCCGAACAGCAGCACGTAGAGCAAACCGGAAATCACCGGAGAGACGGAAAACGGCAGATCGATCAGCGAGATCAGAAAGCTTTTGCCGCGAAACTCAAACTTGGCGATACACCAGGCGGCAGCCAGACCGAACGCCACGTTCAACGGTACCGAAATCACCGCCACCAGCAACGTCAGTTCGATGGCGGAGAATGCATCATCGCTGCCCAGGGCGGCGAAATAGGCGTCAAAGCCCTTGGACAAGGCCTCGCCGAACACGGTCAGCAGCGGCATGACCAGAAACAACCCTAAAATGGCCAGCGCCACCAGGGTGAGAAGACAGCGCACCAACGGACTTTCGGTGGTCGCCCTGACGGGGACCGGCTTGGTAAAAGACATGGCCGTCAGTTCCCCAAAAAGCGGTCGCGCCGCCATTTTTGCAGGCTATTGATCAGAAACAAGAGCACGAACGACACCACGAGCATGACGGCGGCAATGGCCGTCGCCCCGGCGTAATCGTACTGTTCCAGCTTGGTGACGATCAAAAGCGGCGCAATCTCGGACAGGCCCGGCATGTTCCCGGCGATGAAGATTACCGATCCATATTCCCCCACCGCACGGGCGAAGGCTAAGGCGAAACCGGTCAACAGCGCGGGCAGAATGGCGGGCAGGATGACCCGACAGAACACCTGGAAGCGCCCTGCCCCCAGGCTGGCGGCAGCTTCCTCGTGCTCTTTCTCGAAATCCTGCAAAACCGGCTGAACCGTGCGCACGACGAAGGGCAGACCGATGAAGATCATCGCCACGATGACGCCGACGGGGGTAAAGGCCACCTTGATTCCCAACCCGGCCAGCAGCTTGCCCATCACCCCATTGGGAGCATAGATCGCCGTCAGGGCGATACCCGCCACCGCCGTGGGCAGGGCAAAGGGCAGATCGACGATAGCATCGGCCAGCTTGCGACCTGGAAAGTCATAACGGACCAAAACCCAGGCCACCAGCAAACCGGCGAAGCAATTGATGGCGGCGGCGATCAAGGCACCGCCGAAACTCAGCCGATACGCCGCCAGGACGCGGGGCGAGAAAGCCGCTGTCACGAACTGATCCCACCCCAATCCGGCGGCCTTGAGGAACAAGGCCGCCAGGGGGATGAGCACGATCAGACTGAGATAGACGACGGTGTAACCCAGCGTCGGGCCGAAGCCCGGCAATACCGAGGACTTTGTACTGGCCATGCCGTTCCCGCTTTACTGACGTTGCGGACCAACAAGGCTATCAAACAGCCCGCCGTCGTTGAAGTGGGCCTTTTGGACAGCCTGCCATCCGCCCAGGGTATCGATGGTGAACAGGCTGACCGCCGGGAAGTTCTTGGCGTACTTCTTGGCAATCTCGGGATCGCGCGGACGGTAATAATGCTTGGCGGCGATTTCCTGGCCTTCGGGGCTGTAGAGGTATTTCACATAATCCTCGGAAATGGCGCGGGTGCCGCGCTTGTCCACCACCTTGTCAACCACCGCGACCGGCGGTTCGGCCAGGATCGAGATGGACGGCACGACGATTTCGAACTGGTTTTTACCCAGTTCCTCGACCGCCAGGATGGCTTCGTTTTCCCAAGCCAGCAAAACGTCACCCAGGCCACGCTGCACAAAGGTGGTGGTGGCACCGCGCGCGCCCGAATCCAGCACGGGCACGTTTTTATAGAGCGCCCCTAGGAATTCCTTGGCCTTGCCCTGATCGTTATTGAACTTGTTCAGCGCATAGCCCCAGGCGGCCAGATGGTTCCAGCGCGCCCCGCCCGACGTCTTGGGATTGGGGGTGATCACCGACACGCCCGGCTTGATCAGATCGTCCCAGTCCTGAATGTGCTTCGGGTTGCCCTTGCGCACCAGAAACACGATGGTCGAGGTATAGGGCGAGGCGTTATAGGGCAGACGGTTCTGCCAGTCAGGCTTGATCAGCCCGGCCTTTTCGGAGATGGCGTCGATGTCATAGGCCAGGGCCAGGGTCACCACGTCGGCTTCCAGCCCATCGATGACCGAACGGGCCTGCTTGCCCGAACCGCCGTGCGACTGGTTGATCTTGACCGCGCCGCCACCCGTCGCCGCCCAATGCTTGGCAAAAGCCTGATTATAGTCCTGATACAGTTCGCGGGTCGGATCATAGCTGACGTTCAGCAAGGTGGTGTCGGCCCAGGCGGCATGACCGCACATCATGCCCGCCACGGCCAAAACGGCGGTCCGCCCCAACAGAGCGCGGGCATGCTGAGAAAACGCGGCGTTGCGCAACGCGGTGCGTAAAGTCATGTCCTTTTCCTTTCCTGTTCTGGCCACCCCGCCCCTGCGGATAGCCCCTAGCCGAACGACATAATACATAAAACTAGTGGATATGCGTTAATTTGATGCTCACACATTGTGTAATTAAGGTCAAGCACCCTGTTTCCAGATAGAATGCAGCTTCCGACAAGGAAAAGACGCACATCCCTTGACGGCGGGCCGGAAACACAGTTTGTTTCTGCATTCCATGGCGTGAGCCAATGGACTGGGGATAACGAACTTCACCGATGCCCTGCCGTTCGCAGGGCTCTCTTTTCGGGGGATGTCTGATGCATATGTCGCGCTTCTCTTCGGCTTTGTTGGCGGCCGCCGCCGTTGCTCTGCTGTCCGGTCAGCCCGCCTGGGCCGCCGACAAGGCGGTCAAGATCACCGCCATCGTCGAACATCCGGCGCTGGACGCCTGCCGCAAGGGCGCCTTGGACGAATTGGCTGCCGAAGGTTTCGTCGAAGGCAAGAACATCTCGGTGGAATTTCAAAGCGCTCAAGGCGATGTCGGCACCGCCGGTCAGATCGCCAAGAAGTTCGTCGGTGACAATCCGGCGGTAATCGTCGCCATCGCCACGCCGTCGGCTCAGGCTGCCGTTGCTGCCGCCCATGGGGAAATTCCGGTGGTGTTCTCGGCCGTGTCCGATCCCGTCGCCGCCAAGCTGGTCACCGACATGGCCCATCCGGGTGCCAATGTCACCGGCGTGACCGACCGCCTGCCGCTGGAAAAGCATCTGGCCCTGATCGAAGAAGTGAAGCCCGGTGTGAAGAACCTGGGCGTTCTGTTCAATCCGGGTGAAGCCAATTCGGTCGCCGAAGTGAACCGCCTGAAGGGCATTGCCGCCGCCAAGGGCATCACCGTGGTCGAAGGCGCCGCCACCGACACCAACAGCGTCCTGACCGCCGCCCGCAGCCTGGTGGGCAAGGTTGACGCCATCTATATCCCGACCGACAACACCGTGGTTTCCGCCCTGGAAGCGGTGGTTAAGGTCGGCATCGATTCCAAGCTGCCGGTATTCGCCGGTGATACCGGATCGGTTCCGCGCGGGGCCATTGCCGCCGCCGGTTTCGATTACTATGATGTCGGCCGCCAAACCGGCAAGATCATTGCCCGCGTGTTGAAGGGCGAAAAGGTTGGCGATATCGCTGTCGAAGGCATCGATAAGACCAATCTGTCGGTCAACCCCGGCAGCGCCGCCAAGATGGGCGTGACCATTCCGCAGGCTGTGATCGCCCGCGCCAAGGATGTCGTGAAGTAGGATTGCCGTTTTGAGTCTTATCGCCTTTCTGGGGGCCATCGAGTCTGGACTTCTGTTCGGGCTCGTCGCCCTTGGCGTCTATATCAGCTTTCGTGTGCTGCAATTCCCGGATTTGACCGTGGATGGCAGCCTGCCGCTGGGAGCCGCCGTCACCGCCACCCTGATCGTTCATGGCTGGAATCCCTATCTAGCTACCGGCGTGGCCGTTCTGGCCGGTGCTGCGGCTGGCTTCGTGACCGCCTGGCTGAATGTGCGCCTGAAGATCCTTAATCTTCTGGCCAGCATTCTGACCATGATCGGCCTTTATTCGGTCAATCTGCGCATCATGGGCCGTCCCAATCAGGCACTGTTGGGCCAGACCACCATTTTCTCGGACTTCGAGAAGTTGGGCCTGCCCTATTACGTCACCAGCCTGTTGGTGTTCGCCGTCGTCACCATCATCGTCAAGCTGCTGCTGGATTGGTTCCTGGTCTCGCAGGTGGGTCTTGCCATGCGCGCCACCGGGGCCAACGCCCGCATGGCCCGCGCCCAGGGCATCGATACTGCCAAAATGACCCTGCTGGGCATGGCCATCAGCAACGCCCTTGTGGCATTGGCGGGTGCGCTGTTCGCCCAAAGCCAGGGTGGGGCCGATGTCTCGATGGGGGTCGGCGTGATCGTCACCGGTCTGGCCGCCGTCATTCTGGGCGAAGCGGTCCTGTCTACCCGCACCCTGGTACTGGCCACCCTGGCCTGTGTCGGCGGGTCGATCCTTTACCGTATCGCCGTCGCCCTGGCGCTCAACGCCTCGTTCATCGGCCTGCAGGCACAAGACCTGAAACTGATCACCGCCGTTTTGGTGGCGGTGGCCATGACCCTGCCGTCAGTGCGCGGCAAGCTCGCCCTGCGGCGTGGAGCCAAGGCATGATCTCGGTCGAGAACGTACACGTTACCTTCAATCCCGGCACCGCCATCGAAACCAAGGCGTTGCGCGGGCTTGACCTGCAAATCCCCGCTGGTCAGTTCGTCACCGTGATCGGGTCGAACGGCGCTGGCAAATCGACCATGCTGGGTATTCTGTCGGGGGAAACCATCGCGCAGACCGGCCGCGTCATGATCGATGACCAGGACGTCACCACCTGGGCCACGCCCAAGCGGGCCGAACTGGTGGCCCGTGTCTTCCAGGACCCCATGGCGGGCACCTGCGAAGCCCTGACCATCGAGGAAAATATGGCGCTGGCGGCGGCGCGCGGTCGCCGTCGCGGCCTGTCGCACGCCGTCGCGCAGAACCTGCGCGGCATGTTCGAGGAACGCCTGTCCAGCCTGGGACTGGGACTGGAAAAGCGCCTGCGGGACCGCATGGGCCTGTTGTCGGGCGGTCAGCGTCAGGCCATCACCCTGGTGATGGCAACCCTGAACCCGATGAAAATCCTGCTGTTGGACGAACACACCGCGGCGCTGGACCCCAAGACCGCCTCGTTCGTGATGGAACTGACCAACAACATCGTGCGCAAGGACAAACTGACGACCCTGATGGTCACCCACTCCATGCGTCAGGCGCTGGATTATGGCGACCGCACGGTGATGCTGCATGCAGGCCGGGTGGTGCTGGACGTCTCGGGCGATCAGCGCAAGGGCTTGAAGGTCGAAGACCTGTTGCACATGTTCGAAAAGGTGCGCGGCGAGGAACTGGACGATGACGCCCTGTTGCTGGGCTGAGCAGCTTTCAGTTCGGAGTTAGCGAAACATCATGGCCGTGGATTTGAATTCTCAGGTGGTTGGCGAAGGCGAACCGCTGATCATCATTCATGGATTGTTTGGATCGGCCCGCAATTGGGGCTCCATCGCCCGGTCCCTGGGGGAAATCCGCCAGGTTCACTGTCTGGACCTGCGCAATCATGGTTCTTCCCCCTGGGATGGCCATATGTCTTACGAGGAAATGGCCGAGGACGTCGCCGCTTATATCGAGCGGCGCGGCCTGGCCCCTTGCGACATCCTGGGGCATTCCATGGGCGGCAAGACCGCCATGCAGTTGGCGCTGACCCGCCCCGACCTGCTGGAACGGCTGATCGTCGTCGATATCGCCCCGGTGGGCTATATCCGGGAAAGCTTTCCCGAATATATCCGCGCCATGCAAAACGCCGACCTGACGCGCCTGCATCGCCGCGCCGACATCGACAGCGAACTGGCCCCGGCCATCCCCGATCCGTCGTTGCGGGCCTTCCTGATGCAAAATCTGGTCAGCGAGCATGGGCGTTTTCATTGGCGCATCAATCTGGACGGCATCGCCCCCAACCTGCCCGCCATCATCGATTTCCCGGCACACCGCACCACCTTTGACGGCCCGACAACCTTTCTGGCTGGGGAACGCTCGGACTATATCCGCCCGCGTGACGAAGCCGAGATGAAGCGCCTGTTCCCCCGTCACAAGCTGATCGAAATCGGCCAAAGCGGGCATTGGCCCCATGCCGAACAGCCGGAACGGTTCCTGGAACTGGTGTGCCGCGCCCTGGGGGCGTAACGCCCTTCAGTCCAAACCCAAGAAAAAAGGCGGCCCCTTGCGGAGCCGCCTTTTCTTTTTTCGCCAAGCGAGGGGCTTACATGCCTTCCGGCTTCAGCCCCAGACGCCCGAACAGGCTTTTGTCGGTATTGGGCGAAGGATTGCCCGCGGTCAGCAGACGTTCGCCGCAGAACACCGAATTGGCACCGGCCATGAAGCACAGAGCCTGCATTTCGGCGCTCATGTCGCTACGCCCAGCCGACAGGCGGACATAGCTCTTGGGCATCAGAAGACGGGCAACGGCGATGGTGCGGATGAAGTCAAAGCTGTCCACATCCTCGACCCCTTCCAGCGGGGTGCCGGGGATCTTGATCAGCAGATTGATCGGCACGCTGTCGGGATGCTTTTCCATGTTGGCCAGGGTTTGCAGCATCTTGGCGCGGTCATCGGTCTTTTCCCCCATGCCGACAATGCCGCCGCTGCAAATCTTCATCCCCGCTTCACGGACATGGCCCAGGGTTTCCAGGCGGTCCTCGAAGGTGCGGGTGGTGATGATTTCCTTATAATGTTCGGGCGAAGTGTCGATGTTGTGATTGTAGTAATCCAACCCGGCACTCTTCAACTGCTTGGCCTGTTCGGCGGTCAGCTTGCCCAGGGTGGCGCAGGTTTCCAGCCCCAGGGCCTTGACCCCTTCGACCATGCGCAGGACATGGTTGAAATCCTTGCCCGGACCCTTCCAGGCCGCGCCCATGCAGAAACGCGATGCGCCAGCTTCCTTGGCGGCGCGGGCGTTTTCCAGCACGGTCTCGACTTCCAGCAAGTCTTCCTTTTCCACGCCGGTGTCATAGTGGGCGCTTTGCGGGCAGTACTTGCAGTCTTCGGGGCACTTGCCGGTCTTGATCGACAACAGACGGCTGATCTGGATACGGTTGGGATCGAAGTTCTGGCGATGGATGGTTTGCGCCTGGAACATCAGATCATTGAACGGCAGCGCGAACAGCGCCTCGACCTCTTCGACGGTCCAGTCATGGCGCAAACCGTCATCGACGGCGGCCTTGGCCAGGGGAGAAGCGGAAGCGGTGGCGGTGGCAACTTGCATTGGACGTCGGCCTTCTTCGATTGTTCGCCGGAAGGTAGGGTGAATACCACCTTTGCATCCTCGAAAAAAACCCTTTAGAACACTCGGCTTCGAAAGGATGCCCATGCAGGATTTCGATAGCACCTGGAAAGAATGTCTGGAAGCCCTTGATTTGGGCGGAAGACGGCGGGTTTTGCGCCCGGTGGAACGTCTGTCTGACGGACGTATTTCCATCGCCGGAAAAACCGTGATCGATTTTTCCTCGAACGATTATCTCGGGCTGGCCCGCCATCCCGCGTTGATCGAGCGGGCTTGCGACTACGCCCACAGGTGGGGCGCGGGCTCGGCGGCGTCGCGGCTGGTCTGCGGCAACATCGCCCCCTTCGAGGAGGTGGAAGCCAAGCTGGCCGCAGGCAAGGCGGCTCCGGCATCGCTGGTGTTCGTCTCGGGCTTTCAGGCCAACAGTTCCATCCTGCCCGCGCTGTTCGACAGCAAGATGCTGGGAGCCGAACCGCTGGTGTTTGCCGACAAGCTGAACCATGCCAGCCTGATCCAGGGCTGCCTGGCGGCTGGGGTCCGGCAAATCCGCTTCCGCCACAATGATCTAGCTCATCTGGAAGAGTTGCTGATCAAGCATGCCGGGGAAAATCGTCCCCGCTTCATCATTACCGAATCGGTCTTCAGCATGGACGGCGACCGTGCCGACGTGCCCGCCCTGAAACGCCTGGCCGACCAGTATGGCGCCTTCCTGTACATCGACGAAGCCCACGCCACCGGCGTTCTCGGCCCCAACGGCTTTGGCCTGGGGCATGGGCTGGCGGGTGACAATTGTCTGGTGATGGGCACTTTCAGCAAGGCCCTAGGCGGCTTTGGCGCTTATGTCGCCTGTACCCAGGCCTTACGCGATTATCTGATCAACCGCTGCCCCGGCATGATTTACGCCACCGCCCTGCCGCCCGCCGTTCTGGGGGCCATGTCGGCGGCGCTGGATCTGGTGCCGACGTTAGACGGCGAACGCCGCCGCGTGCTGGGTCATGCCGAACGGTTTCGTGCCGCCATGGCTCAGGCCGGACTTGAGACTGGGCCGTCCAGCACCCAAATCGTACCGGTCATCATCGGACCGGAGGAAGACACCTTGACCATTGCCCGTTCACTGGAAAGCCAGGGATTGCTGGGCGTGGCCATCCGTCCCCCGACCGTTCCCAACGGCACCAGCCGCATTCGCTTTGCCTTGTCGGCCCGCCACAGCGACGACGAAATCGACCTGTTGATTGATGGCGTTCTCAGCCTGACGGGGCGCAAATGAGTCCCCTTCTGCTGCTGGTTCACGGCTGGGGGTTCGACGCCGCCTTCTGGAAGCCGCTGCAAGCGGCTTTAACGGATATCGACAGCGTTGCCTGGGATCTGGGCTTTCACGGCCAGCCTGCCACCCCTGCCCTGCCGACAGACCGTCCCATCATCGCGGTGGGGCACAGCCTGGGTTTTCTGTGGCTGTTGCAGGAACGTCCCTGCCGCTGGGACAAGCTGGTGGCCATCAACGGTTTTCCCCGCTTCACCAAATCCGATGACTTCCCCGCCGGGGTGCCGCCACGCCTGCTGGAACGGATGATCGGCAAACTGGCGGGCGCGCCTGCCGCCGTGACACAGGATTTTCTGCTGCGCTGCGGGCTTGATCCCGCCCTTTATCCCATTGACGACACAGCCTTTGACGCTGACCGGTTGGCCTGGGGGCTAAACGGTCTTGCCCATTGGGATCAGCGCCCGGATTGCCGCGCTGATCTGGTTTTGGCGGGCCGTAACGACCCGATTGTTCCCGCCGCGATGACCGAAGCGGCCTTTGCACCGTCGTCTGTCGAGTGGCAGGATGGCGGCCATCTTTTGCCGCTGACCGCCCCCGATTGGTGCGCGGCCCGTCTGCGCGGCCTGTTGGAGTCCCGTTGAGATGAGCACCCCCGGCCGCAAGGACCGAATCGCCGCCTCGTTCTCGCTGGCGCATGGCTATGATGCCGCCGCCGACGTGCAATGGATCGTGGCAAACCGCTTGGCCGAAAAGATCGCCAGCCTGCCCCTGCCCGACGCGCCGCGTATTCTGGAAATCGGCTGCGGCACCGGCTTCCTGTCCAATCGGTTAAAGGATGCCTTTCCGCAGGGCGATCTGACCTTGACCGACATCTCGGCTTCGATGCTGGACCGGGCACGCCAGAAAGTCGGCGATCAGGCCCGCTATCATGTGATGGATGGGGAAAGCCCCCAGGGGGTGGAACCCGGCTTTGACCTGATCGCCTCCAGCCTGGCGTTTCAGTGGTTTGTCGATATGAAGGGCAGCCTGGAACGGCTGGCCGCTCTGCTGGCCCCCGGTGGACACATGGTTTTTGCCACCTTGGGGGAAAAGACCTTTGGCGAGTGGCGCGCCGCCCATGCCGCCCTGAACCTGGAATGCGGCACCCCCACCTATCCCGCCGCCGCCGACATGCCCTGGCCTGCGGGCTTTGAATGCCGCTGCGACGAAGAACTGGTGGCCCACCCTTACGCCGACGGGCACGACTTTGTGCGCAGCCTGAAAGCCCTGGGGGCCGGAGAGCCCGCTCCCGGACACCGCCCCCTGTCGGCAGGGGCTTTTCGCCGTCTGCTGCACAGTCTGGATGGCGGCTTTACCGCCACCTATCACGTTTTCTATGCCGAGGTGAAACGGCCATGAACGGCGTCTTTGTCACCGGCACCGATACCGGCGTCGGCAAAACCACGGTGTCCGCCTGGATTACCCGATCCTGGAACGCCGATTACTGGAAGCCGGTGCAATCCGGCACCATCGAGGGGCTGGACGCCGATGTGGTGCGCGAAGTCGCTCCCGCCGCCACGATCTTTCCCAGCACCTATAGCATGAAGGCTCCGCTGTCCCCGCATGAGGCGGCGGCGCTGGAAAACGTCACGATCTCGCTGGATGCGTTCCGTCTGCCGCAGACCAAACGCCCGCTGGTGGTGGAAGGGGCCGGGGGCGCGCTGGTGCCGTTGAACGACCGCATGATGATGGCCGATCTAATGGCCGTTCTGGGCCTGCCGGTGGTGGTGGTGGCCCGCAGCGGCCTGGGCACCATCAATCATACCCTGCTGACCATTGAAGCCCTGCGCCATCGCGGTTTGACCATCGCGGGCGTGATTCTAAGCGGCGTGCCCAACATCCCCAACCGCACCGCCATCGAACATTATGGCGCGGTCAAGGTGGTAGCCGAACTGCCGGTGCTGTCATCCATCGACGCCCTGGCGGCCCATCCGCCGCTGGAGTGGAAGCCATGAGCGAAGATATCCTTGATCTGACCCGCCGCTATGTCTGGCGCCCCTATACCCAGGAAGCCTGCACGCCCGATCCGTTGATCGCGGTGGGCGGCCAGGGCGCTTATGTCCATACCCAGGACGGACAGCGCATTCTGGATCTGATGTCGTCCTGGTGGGTCAATCTGCACGGTCACGCCAACCCGGTGATCGCCAAGGCGGTTGCCGATCAGGCGGCCCAGTTGGAACAGGTGATCTTTGCCGAATTCACCCACGCACCCGCCGCCCGTCTGGCGGCACGGCTGGCCAATCTGCTGCCCGGCGATCTGAACCGCGTCTTTTATTCCGACGATGGCTCGACAGCGGTGGAAGTGGCGCTGAAGATGGCGCTGCAATTCTTTGAAAATCAGGGACAAACCAAACGCACCCGGTTTCTGGCCTTCGAAGCGGCCTATCACGGCGATACCGTTGGGGCGATGTCGGTTGGCCGCAGTTCCGGTTACTTCCGCGCCTGGGAAAACATGCTGTTCCCGGTGGACATGCTGCCCTTCCCGGAAACCTGGATCGGTGACGATCAGGTGGAAGCCAAGGAAGCCGCCGCCCTGGACGCCCTGGAAAAAGCCTTAAGCGACGATATCGCTGCCGTCATCATTGAGCCCCTGATCCAGGGGGCAGGCGGGATGCGGATGTGCCGCCCGGAATTCTTGACCGCCATGGCCGAGCGCATCAAAGCCGCCGGGGCCATGCTGGTCTATGACGAGGTGATGACCGGTTTTGGCCGCACCGGCACGCCGTTCGCCTGCCTGAAAGCTGGCGTCACTCCCGATTTCATCTGTCTGTCGAAGGGCATTACCGGCGGTTTCCTGCCCATGGCGGCGACCATCGCGCGGGAGGAAATCTATCAGGGCTTCCTGGATGCTTCGGTCAGCCGGGCCTTTCTGCACGGCCATTCCTATACCGCCAACCCACTGGGTTGCGCCGCCGGGCTGGCCTCGCTGGATTTGCTGATGTCCGATGATTGTCAGGCCCGCCTGCGCCGCATTGAAGACATTCATCGCCAGCGCATCACCGCCGTGGCGGGCACCCGCCCGCGCGTCACCGGCACCGTCGCCGCCATCGATATCGGCCAAGGCGGTTATGCCGCCGCCATCGGTCCCAAGCTGAAAGCGTTTTTCCGCGATCGCGGCATGCTGTTGCGGCCCTTGGGCTCGGTCGCATACTTCCTGCCGCCTTACTGTATCGCCGAGGATGATCTGCACCGCGCCTGGGATGCGTTGGAGGAAGCCGCCCGCACCCTGTCCCAGGCCAGCCGCGACGACGGATCGATGGCTATTCCCTAAAGCAAGCCCCATAGGGATGGAGGCCAAAAGCATTCAGCACACCATGGGTGGAAAATAATGCTTTTGGCCTAGTCATCACCCTGTCACTTGCATCGCGCCCCTATCCGGTGAAAACTGGTTTCTCACCTTTCGTGGAAACCAACCGGAAAGAGATTTGCGCAAATGGGCATGATCGCGTTCGGTAACCAAGCGTTCCAAGAAAAGCCCGAACAACGGGATGAAGTGATCCGTATCCGCCTGCAAAAGGCCCTGGGCGACAGCGCCCCGGTGCTTGCCGCCGATATCCTGGCCAACGGGGCCGATATCGACACCCTGCGGGTTCTGCTGGCCGCCAAGAAAAGCGCCGAAGCCAGCGGGAAATCAGGCTCGTTGCTGGATACCTTGCGCACATCCGGCCTGATCGCCGGGGAAGAGGTTTTCTCCACCGATTTGTAAGCGCGCCCGCAGCGCCAACAAAAACGGCGACCGATCATCGGTCGCCGCTTGTTGCGTTATGGCTACGCCTGTTCGCGCGCCAGCCGGGCCTGATAGGCTTTCAGGTTCAGATGGGCCAACTTCAACAGCGGCAAATCCAGCCCTTCGCCGCGACGGATCAGATCGCCCAAAATCTGGTCAACCTCGACTCGCCCCTTGGCTTCGGCGTCGCGCATCATCGATGCGGTCAGGATCGATTGCGGATCGGTCAGGCGCTGGCGGATTTTTTCGAATTCCTCCGGTCGGGCCGGATGCCCTTTACGGGTTGCCACCGCCTGTACTTCCGCCAGGAACGACAGGGCTACATCGGCCCCGCCCGCCTGGGCGACATCGCCAATGGCCGCACGCATCAGACAGGTCAGCCCCGCCAGAGACGACAGGAAAATCCACTTCTCCCACATTTCCTGCACGATGATCGCGCTAGCGCGGGACGTGAAGTTGGCGGGCGTCATCAGATCAGCAATGGCAGACACACGCGGGCTTTGTGCCCCATCCCGCTCGCCAAAGCTCAAGACGCACATCTTGTTGAATTCGACGACCTCGCCCTCGGTCCCCAGGGTCACACCGATATTGCAAAAACCGCCCAGCACTTTTTCCGCACCAAAGCGGGCTGTCAGCTTGTCCAGGTGGGCCATACCGTTCAGCAAGGGCAGGATAGCGGTATCCGGACCGACCGCCGGGGCCACGCTGTCCATGGCGCTATCCAGGTCATAGGCTTTGCAGCTGAGGATCACAAGATCATACGGCAAACCGATTTGATCGCTGGTGACCAATTGCGGGGTAATGGTGAAATCCCCATTGGTGCTTTTGACCACCAAACCGGTCTTGCGCAGCTTTTCACGCCGGGCGGGACGCACCAGGAACGTCACATCGCGCCCGGCCTGGGCCAGACGCGCACCGAAATAGCCGCCGACCGCGCCGGCGCCAACCACCAAAACCCGCATGACCCATCCCTCTTCTTTGTTCAGCGGCGGCGCAGAACCGCCTCGACCACCACCGCCCGGCCTTCTTCCAGATTCCGGCGATAGGTCTTAGCCATATGGGGGAAATTTTCCCCCAAGAGAAGGTGCAGCCCCAAAGAAGATGCGCCACGCGGCTTGGCATTGCGGAAAAACTCCAGCGCCACCCCAGTTCCATCCTGCCAGACCAACAGCTCGAATCCGGCTTGTTCCAGCAATTGGCGCTGCTGATCGGGAGACAAAAGATGACTGTCGGCCGGATCGGATGCCCACGGCACCGGGAACAACAGTTCTCCACCCTCGCCTTGGCAAACATCATGCAAGGCCAACAACCCGCCCGGTTTGACGACACGGGCCATCTCGCTATAAAGCCGGGCACGATCGGCAATGTTCATGGCGGCGTGTTGGGTCCAGGCCAAATCGAAGCTGGCATCGTCAAAGGGCAGATCCAGGGCATTGGCACACAGATAATCCACCTGATCGGCCAAACCGGCCCGCGCCGCCAGGGCCTGAGCCAGTTCGACATAATCGGGGGACAAATCGACGCCGGTGACACGACAGCCCCGCTGCCCGGCCAGCCAGCGCGACGGACCGCCGATGCCGCTGCCAATATCGAGAACCCGCAAGCCGGAATGCACGCCCGCCAGTTCGGCCAGATCGAACGTTGCTTTGAGCCCGCCCACATGGAACTGATCCAACGGGGCCAGATCACGGTCGGTCAAGTCGCCTGCGGGCAACTGATCCACTATCCGCTGACACAAACCCGGGGCATCGTAATGGCTCATGGCGTTTCGTCCCCCTGCCAGCCGCAGGCCCGCAAGATTTCGGCCATATGATCGGGCACCGGCGCCTGCACCGAGATCGCGGCCTTTTTGGGGTTATAAGGAATGACAATGGCCCGGGAATGCAGATGCAGCCGTTCCGACACCAGGGTCGCCGTCCCCTTGCCATAGATGAAATCGCCGACAATCGGACAACCGATCGAGGCCAGATGCGCCCTGATCTGATGGGTACGCCCGGTCACGGGATGGCATTCCAGCCAGGTCAGACGCTCGGTCCGGCCCATGACCTTCCATTCCGTCACTGACGGCTGGCCCTTGGGGTCAACCTTCATATGCCATTTGCGGGCATGCTCGAACTTTTTCAGCGGCTTGTCGATAACGCCGCTTTCGCCATTGGGCGACCCAACCACTACCGCCCAATAGGTCTTATGCACCTGCCCGCCCGTGGCAAACAACTCGCCCAAGCGCTTCAAGGCCTGACGGTGACGCCCCAACACCAGACAGCCCGAGGTTTCCCGGTCCAACCGATGCGCCAGTTCCGGCAAACGCGGCAGGCCAAAGCGCAAGGTTTCCAGATACTGCCCCAAATGGTGATCGTCCTTGCCGCCGCCCGCATGCACGGCAACCCCGGCGGGCTTGTCGATCACCAGAACCGAAGCATCACGGTACAAAACCCGTTGCGTCAGATCGATGCTCTGCCCAACCGGGGCAGACTGGACCGGCTCGGTCATGCTTCAACCCGATTACGGCCGCCATGCTTGGCGCGGTACAGGGCGGCATCGGCGCGGCGCAGCAGGGCATCGGGGTCATCATCCAGCGCCGGCTGACACACTGCCGTGCCCAGACTGATGGTGACGATACCGCCTTCCCCATCCACATGGGGATAAGCCAGCGAGGCGATTTGCAGGCGCATTTCTTCGGCCACCTTGCGAGCCCCGATTTCATCGGTATCAGGCAAGATGCAGCCAAACTCCTCGCCCCCCATGCGGGCAACCAGATCGGCGGCGCGCATGGGCACCACCGTGAGCGCACGGGCAACGCGGCGCAAACAATCATCGCCGTCGGTATGGCCGTAACGGTCGTTAAAGGCCTTGAAATGATCGACATCAATCATGACCAACGCCAAGGACGATTGCGAGCGCATGCCGCGCTGCCATTCCTGCTGGAGCTTTTCATCAAAGGCGCGACGGTTGGCAATGCCGGTCAGACCATCGCGGGTCGATAATTCGCGCAGCAGATCACGGTGGCGCTTCAGCTCAAGCTGGTTGTTGACGCGAATGCGCACAATGCCGGGGCTGAACGGCTTGATGATGTAATCAATGGCCCCCATGCTGAGCCCCTTGGCCTCGTCCTCGATATCGCCCATGGCGGTGACGAAGATCACTGGGATTTGCGATGTCGCAGGCTCGCGCTTCAGGGCGGCCAGCACCTGATAACCGTTCAAGCCGGGCATCACCACGTCAAGCAGCACCAGATCGGGCCGTTCGCGCGCGGCAACTTCCAGCGCTTCTTCGCCATTGGTGGCGAACAGAACTTCATGCTCGGTCGACAAGATCGCGTAAAGCGCATGAATGTTGGTCGGCGAATCATCGACGATCAGCACTTTTTGACGGGACAACGGCAGCACGTCGTCCTGATCGAAACCATCAGACGCACCGGCGCCGACAGGAATTTGAGGTTCTTTTTCTTTGGGACTCATTTACGCAAACGCCTTGCACGAACCAGCGGGGGCCGAAGCCCCAAGTGTTTCACAGAAGATAGCTGTAGACATATAAATCTTCAAAAAAACAAAGGTATCATCGGGGTGGAAAGCCATTACCCAACCTTCGTTATAGCAGGATTTTTTTCAGGATTTTTGAAGCGGCCCTAAAATCAAGACGCTCGATCGATGATTGTAACTCCACCCCAAAATCCCGGTAATGATGAAAGAAGGATCGACGGATTTCTGAAAACTTATCTTGCGCCTGCAAACTATTACGCCCTAACAGTTCATTAAGTTCACGCAAGGCCGCAATCAAGTCTTCCTGACTTAATTCGTCCCCCTCGCCACCGGGCAGCAGATCGATCAACAGACCAGAGGCGGAATCGACTACCACCAGCAACGCCGCTTCCAACCGGGACAGCGCCTCGGCGACGGCATCGGGATTATCGCGGGACAAAACGCCTTCCAGGGTCTTGGCGGCCCGCAGTACGTCGTTGGCCGCAAGATTGCCCGCCACACCGCAAATAGTGTGTGCCAACTCGCGGGCGGCCAGCACATCGCCCCTTTTCCAGGCCGAGCGGATTTCATGGGCGGCATGGCCGAAGTCCTGGGCGAAATCGCGGGCAAGGCGGTGGAACAACTGACGCTTTCCCCCTAGGCGAACCAGGGCAGCAGCTTCGTCAAAACCGGCCAGCCCGACCCAGGACGGCGCACAAGGCTTCAAAACCGGCACAGGGGCAATCCCAGGCCGATCCTGCAAATAAGCCGATAGGATTTTTGTCAGCGTTTCCGGTTCCACCGGCTTGGCGAGATGATCGTTCATCCCGCTTTCCAAACAGCGCAGCCGTTCACTTTCCATGGCGTGCGCCGTCATGGCGATAATCGGCAAATCCTTAAGCCCCAGCGCCGTCCGGATCAGACGGGTCGCCCGATAGCCATCCATGACCGGCATCTGCAAATCCATCAAAACGATGTCGCAGTCATACCCCCCCGACAGCAGGTCGATGGCCTGACGGCCATTTTCCGCCACTTCGACCACCAGCCCCAAGGATTGCAGCATGTCGCAGGCAACCTGCTGGTTGATCTGATTATCCTCGACCAGCAGAACCCGGCCACCGCGCAAGGGCGCGGTGACTTCCACCACGTTAGGGCTGGACGGGGACACATGCGCCTGCGCTTCGCCGCGCAGAGCGACTTCAATGGCATAGCGCCAAGCTGTCGGCCCGGCGGTTTTCAGCAATACCGCGTCATATCCGCTGCCCTCGGCCTGGGATAACAGGTCGTCGCGCGCATAGGATGTCACCATCAAAAGCGCAGGCAGCTTTCCCCCAGGCCCACCGCCGCGCAGTTCCTGGCGAATGCGCCGGATGGTTTCCAATCCGTCCATGCCGGGCATGCGCCAGTCCACCAGCGCCAGATCGAACAGCTCCCCTTCCATCTGGGACTGTTCCAAGGCCATGATGGCGGCAGCACCGGATTCCACGGCCGTAACCTTCAGACCCAGCATGTTGAGGGCAAAGGTAAATTCCGTCCGCGCGCTTTCCCGGTCATCGACCAGCAAAACCCGTCCGCCTGCAAACTCGGTGGTCTTCCAGATGCGTTCCACCGTGCACGGCAGATCCAGCACGAACATAAAGGCGCTGCCCACCCCTAAGCGGCTTTGCACCGAAATGCTGCCGCCCATGCTTTCCACCAAACGTTTGCAGATGGAAAGCCCAAGCCCGGTCCCACCAAAACGCCGGGTCATGGATTCGTCAGCCTGGGAAAACGGCTGGAACAGACGGCCCAACTGTTCCGAATTCATGCCGATGCCGGTATCCATGACCGTAAAGGACAGACAGCTATGTTCGGCCGAACGCGACACCACATCGACCCGCAGGGTAACGGCCCCCTTCTCGGTGAACTTGACCGCATTGCCCAACAGATTACCCAAGATCTGCCCCTGGCGCAGACGGTCGCCGATGATGGTTTCCGGCACTTCCGCCGCCACATGCAGCAGCAATTCCAGGCGCTTTTCCTGAGCCCGTAGCGACACCAGCCCCAAGGATTCGGTCAACAAATCCTCTAACCGGAAGGGCGCCTGTTCCAGGCTGAGACGATCAGCATCAATCTTGGAATAATCGAGAATATCGTTAACCACGGCCAGCAGGCTGCGCGAAGACGCATTGATCTTTTCGACATAATCGCGCTGCTGGGGGTTCAGCCGGGTTTCCCCCAGCAGATGCCCAAGGCCGATGATCCCGTTCAGCGGGGTACGGACTTCGTGGCTCATATTGGCCAAAAAGGCCGACTTGGCCTGATTGGCCTGTTCCTGCCGCTGAATGCTGCGCCACCCCAGCAAGGTAAAGCCGCCGATCGCGGTCAGGGCGGCCAGCGCCATCAGCGTGCTCCACAACACGCGCCGTTGCCATTGCTGCATGATGTCGGCCAGGGAAATCCCCGCCACGACCACGACCGGAATATCCGACAGTTTGCGGTATGAAATAATCCGGCGCACACCATCCAGACCGGACGATGCTTCAAAGGTGCCGATTGGGGCGTCTTGCAGATGCTGAAACAGCGGTCCGCCAGGGATGCGCCCTCCCACCAATTCGTCGCGCATGGGCTGACGGTAAATCAGGGCCGCATTTTCAACCCGCAGCCAGGAAATCAGGGAATTCCTGGTCACGCTCATGAAGCGCAGAGTTTCCGGAGAATCGCTGAATTCGACAGACGCGGCAATGACCCCGGCCATGGAACCATCGGGCGCATTCAGGCGGCGGCTGATGGTGTAAAAATAACGGCTGTGCAGCTTGCTGCGCACCACCGGACCAATATAGAAATCCGCCCCCGCCTGATGGGCACGAAAATATTCACGGTCGCTGTAATTCGGATCCTTGGCCTGGAAATCCTTTGAGGTGAACACCATTCGCCCATCGGCATTCAACAGGGCCAGGGCCCCGACCTCGGGCAAACCGGCGGATAATGCGCGGATCCGTTCCCATTCGCTGTAAGACCGCGAGGTTTGAACAAAGCCCACTTCCTCGATCCGGGCCTGAATGGTCTTCAGCAGAAAGTCTGTTCCCTGAACGGTACGCCGCGCCCGTTCCTCGGCCATCTGGGCAACCGCCTGGGTCGAGGCCCGCGCCCCATCCATGCTGGCGATATAATCAGACACCACCAGGAACAGATAAATCGCCACCACCAGAGCAGCGCAAATTCCGCCCAGGCCAATAACAACAGAACTGCCGCGACGGAAAAAAGCACGGGTGGGAAGCGTCGTTTGCCGAGATCGCATTACCAAACACAAAACCTGACATCGAATAACCGCTGGACAATATCCCAAGAGGACAGTCGCACACAAACATAGAAGGTAATTTTGTTAAAATTTTTTGGAAATATAAACCCGAACAAACAATGTTGACCCCATGGTCAAAACGCATGACATTTTTTCATCAAAAATTTTCAGTGAAATGTCCGATACGATTAACCATCCAAGAGGATAGAGAGCACATAAACTAATTCTATCAACAGAAATACCAAAACATCACCCCACCGAAACTTTTCCCCGACCGCCTGATAATTGACCAATTCCCGCAACCTATGATTAAGTCCAGTCCTTACGATTTATCATGATAAATAGGGGCACGATGGGAACGTTCGACAATTTATCACTCAGTAAAAAATTACTGGTGGTTTTCGCCGTTTTGTTTTTTCTCTCGGCCATTCAAGGCATTTTCGCCCTTGAGGAAATGGCTGCCGAGGAAACATCCGCCGAACAGGTTTCCCGCGACGCCTTGCCCAGCATCGAAAGTGCGCGCGCCATGCAATATCTGATTGCCCGGCGGCGCGCCAACGAAGTCGCGATGTTTGCTTATCGCGATGCCAACACGCTGCAAGACACCATGACCACCCTGGACAAGCTGGATAGTGAATTCCGTACCCGGCTTGGCAAGTACGCAGACCTTCTGTCCTCGCCCGAGGAAACCGCCACTTACGAAAAACTGAAACGAAGCTATGGCGCTTACGACCGCACCATTCGCGACATCATCAAACAGGCGCAAAGCCAAAACGACGATAACGGGGCCGATACCGCGTTGCTGAAGTCGCGCGCCGATTACCGCGAGATGATCGGTGACGTCGATAATCTGGTGAAACTGAATTCCGACTATGCCGCCAAAAGCACCCAGGAGCTGTCGGACATCTCCAGCCATGGGCGTAAGGTTATCCTGGCGGCAATCGGGATTTCGGCTCTGTTGACGGTAGCTTTGGGAATTTTGCTGGGCCGCCGTATCGCCGCGCCCTTGCACAACCTGGAAGCGGTTATGCGTCGCCTGGCCGGTAACGACACCACCATCCATGTGGAAAACACCGAACGTAAGGATGAGGTTGGTTCGATGGCCCGTGCCGTCCAGTTCTTTAAGGACGAGATCATCGAGGCCGCCCGTCAGACCGAACTCAGTAAAGCGGAAACCCAGGCCCGCGAACAGCGTGCCGCCCAGATCGAGACCTTAACCCGCGACTTCGATCAGATGGTCACCAGTCTTCTGGATCAGGTCGGTCATGCCGGAACCGCGCTCAACAAGACCGCCACTGATCTGCGCGGCAATACCGAACAATCGACCCAGCAAGTCGGCAGCGCCGCCGCCGCCACCCATCAGGCATCGAACAATGTGCAGACTGTCGCCTCGGCGGCGGAGGAATTGTCGGCGTCCATCCGCGAAATCGGTATGCAGGTCGGCCAATCGACCCAATTGGCCCGTGCCGCCGCCGATGAAGCGGAACGCACGGATACCATCATCAAAAGCCTGGCCGCCGCTTCGGGCCGCATTGGCGAGGTGGTCCAGCTGATCAACGATATCGCCAGCCAGACCAACCTGCTGGCGTTGAACGCCACCATCGAGGCGGCGCGGGCGGGCGATGCAGGCAAGGGCTTCGCCGTCGTTGCGGGCGAGGTCAAGACCCTGGCCAACCAGACCGGCCGCGCCACCGAGGAAATCGCCCAACAAATCGCCGAAGTGCAAACCGCCACCCAAAGCGCCGTGGTCGCCCTGAACGCCATCAGCGGGCGCATCCGCGATGTGTCCAACGTCACCAGCACCATTGCCCAGTCCGTAGACCAGCAATCGGCGGCCACGGCGGAAATCGCCCGCAACGTCACCGAAGCGGCGGCGGGCACCAGCGAAGTGGCGCGCATTGTCCAAGACCTGACCCGCACGGCGGAAGGCACCGGCAACGCCGCCCAACAGGTGTTTGGCTCGGCGGGCGACCTGTCGCACCATTCCACCCAATTGCGGGAAACGGTATCGCACTTCCTGCATGCGGTGCGTGCCGTTTAAGATCCAAAGCCCAGCGTTTTTCGCTGGGCTTTTTTCTTTGCACAGGCCATTGGGCGCGTTACTCCATAGAGCATGACCAGCCTATGCCGAGATTGCGCCCATCCCTGGCCCGACCAAATCCACCCCTGCCCCAATTGCGGGTCGGAACGGTTGGTGTCGCATCCCGAATTGCTGGATCTGTGCATCGCCCATATCGATTGCGACGCCTTTTATGCCTCGGTGGAAAAGCGCGACAATCCGGACCTGATCGATAAACCGGTCATTGTCGGCCACGCTGGCGGTCGGGGCGTGGTCACCACCGCCTGTTATGTGGCGCGCAAGTTCGGCCCCCGGTCCGCCATGCCGATGTTCAAGGCGCTGGAATTGTGTCCCCACGCCGTGGTGATTCCTCCCAACATCGCAAAGTACCGGCAAGTGTCGGCGCAAATCCGCGAGTTGTTCCTGATGGCGACGCCGATGGTCGAGCCGGTTTCGCTGGACGAAGCCTATCTGGACCTGTCGCCCCAGGCCCGGTTGGTCGATCGCCCGGCGGCAATCCTGCTGGCCCGGCTGGCCCGCGCCATAGAACAACGGGTCGGTGTCACCGTGTCGGTTGGCCTCAGCTACAACAAATCCCTAGCCAAACTGGCGTCGGACCTGAACAAACCACGCGGTTTTTCCATCATTGGCGAGGCCGAAGCACGGGATTTCCTGGCTACCCTGCCCGTCACCGCCATTCATGGCGTCGGCGCAGCCACCGCCCACAAGCTGGAAGGCGAAGGTATCACCCACGTCCACCAATTGCAGGAACAGTCGGAAACCGCCCTGATCGCCCGTTTTGGCAAGTTCGGTCGCGCCTTGTTTCGCTTAGTCCAGGGACAAGACAGCCGCCCTGTCACCCCCGACCGCCCCACCAAAAGCGTTTCGACAGAAACCACCTTTCGCACCGATATCCGCGATGCCGGGGAACTGGCGCAAGCCTTGCGCATGCTGTGCGACAAACTGGCGCTGCGGCTGGAACGCTCGCAACTTGCAGGCTCCAACGTCGTACTGAAGCTGAAAACCCACGATTTCAAAAGCCTGACCCGCAATCGGCAACTGCCCTATGCGACCCACAAGGCAGAAGTGATTTTCGACCATGCCTGCCGCCTGCTCAGCAAGGAGGCTGATGGCCGGGCGTTTCGCCTGATCGGGGTTGGGGTCGCCGATCTGACCGATGGCGCCAAGGCCGATCCACCGGATTTATTTTCCGACCTGACATAAAAAAAACGGCGGCGCAGCCCCAAAGGCTTGCGCCGCCGTTTTTAAGACGGTTCGGTCTTACTTGTTGACCGCGTCCTTCAGAGCCTGACCGGCCGAGAACTTCGGCTGCTTCGAGGCCGGAATGGCGATCTTTTCGCCGGTACGCGGATTGCGGCCTTCGGTAGCGGCGCGCTCGGAGACCGAGAACGAACCAAAGCCGATCAAGCGCACATCTTCACCACCCTTCAGGGTTTCGGTGATGCCAGCGAAAACCGCATCGACCGCCTTGGCGGTATCAGCCTTGGTCAGGCCCGAGCTTTCGGCGACGACGTCGATCAGTTCCTGCTTGTTCACTTTCGGGTGCTCCCCATGGTTACGATCCTTCATCGCATGACACGGTCCGAGCCTTTGGTCAATGGAAGTTCAGCGCCCATTCAGACCGAAAGCGTTAATCTTGTGGAAAATACGGCTTGCAAGGGATTTTTTATGATTTACGACCGCATTACCCGCATCCTGCACGGGCTTTTGGCCCTGGGCATCCTGTCTCAGTTGTTGACCAGCCTGATCATGGTCACCCCCAAACCGGGCCGCTCGCCCAATGAGTTTTTTGAAATCCACGAAACTATCGGAACGGTCTTGCTGGGGGTTTTGGTCTTGCATTGGCTGTGGATGCTAACCAGCGTCTATAAGGGCGATCCCGGTCAGTTGTTCCCCTGGTTCAAGGCGGAACGCCGCAAGGCCCTGATCCGTGACGTGCAAGACAGCATCGCCGATCTGTTGCGCCTGCGCCTGCCCCATGCCGATGAACCGCGCCCGTTGCCTGCGGCGATCCAAGGGCTGGGTCTTTTGTGCGCGACCTTGCTGGCCACCACTGGGGTAATCTGGTCCCTGGGCGCCGCCCCCGATGGGGCCACCGGCCCGGTCATCCACACCATCAAGGAAGTGCATGAAAGCCTGGGTTCGCCCATGTGGGCTTATCTGATCGTCCATGCGGGCATGGGCATCGCCCACCAGTTGGCAGGCGCCCCGATTGTCAGCCGGATGTTTTTGTTCTGGCGCGATCCGACTACCAACCGCTAACCACACCCCCTGCAACTTTCCCCGGTGCGAAAGGTTAGCGCCGGGGAAAGCTGTTTTCCTGCCAGATCGGGAATGGTATCCAAGACGGCAAGGGAAGCCTTGAGATCAAGGGCGTGAAGCATATGGCGGAAAAGAAGGGGCTGTGGTCCAGCCTGCGGTCGGTATTCGGGGGCAAGGATGAAGCCCCGTCCTTTACCGTAGCCCATAAGACCGACGAAGATCATTGGGTGGAAATCAGCCTGGACCAGATGCTGGCCAGTGATCCGGATACCCCTGTGCATGTGGTGACGCTGCAACAATACCGCGACGCCCTGGCCGACCATTGGACCAAGCTGGAACCCAAGGTGATGATGCTGGCGGAATCGATCCTGCGCCGCGTCACCCGTCACGGCGGGGTTCTATCGCAAAAGGACGTCAACTTCCTGATCGTCTTTAAACCGTCGTTTCAGGACGGCGGGACCAAACAAGTCGCCGACGCCGCCATCGAACTCGGGCAACGGCTGGTCGGGGCGAAATTCAGCCTGTCCCAAGGGAGTGGCCCCTCGGTCGCCTGCGCCGTGGCACGGGCCGCCGACATTCTGGGCGCCAGTGGGGCGGTCGATCTTGGCAAACTGCGCCAGATTGCCAACGCCGCCGAAGCTGTCATTCTGCCCGGCCAATCGCCGCAGATGCAGACCATCGCCACCCCCGGCCATAAACCGATCCAGGTTGCCAACGTCGAAACCCTGCCGCCGGAAACACCCGCCGACTGGGAAGCCATGCGTCACAAAAGCAAGCCCCAGGCGGACATCAAGATGGTGACCATCGAGCCGCCGCGCAAAAAACGCCCCGAGCCCGAATGGGTTCCGATGAAGCGGGATTAAAAAAACGCCCCCGATACGGTGGGACTATCCAAAAGGAATATTCCCGCCGGTCGGCTCGTGCTATGACGTTCCCGAAGATTTGTCAGGAGCCGAACTTAGAATGTCCGAACACGAAAACGACGCTTGTGCGATCGACGTCAAGGAATGGAACCGCATGCTGCGGCCTTATTCCACTCCCGACGCCAAGCACAGCGTGTTGCAGCTGATCACCACCGTCGGCCTGTTGCTGGCCAGCTTTGCCGCCATGCTGGCTGCCGAAGCCTGGGTGGGATACTGGGCTGCCCTGGTCTTTGCTATTCCGGCTGGCCTGTTCGTGGTGCGCACCTTCATCATTCAGCATGATTGCGGACATTACTCGTTCTTTCGCACCCGCCGCGCCTGCGACACCGTTGGCCGCATTCTGGGTGTCCTGACCCTGACCCCCTATTACTGGTGGAAGCGTGATCACGACTGGCACCATGCCACGTCGGGCGATCTGACACGGCGCGGCTATGGCGACATCGACACCCTGACCGTGCGCGAATACCGCGCCCTGCCGGGCTGGAAGCGCGCCATGTACCGCGCCTATCGTCATCCGCTGGTGCTGTTCGGTCTGGGGCCGCTCTGGCAGTTTCTGGTCCGCCATCGTCTGCCCCTGCATGTGCGTGGTGCTGACCGCAAAGCGATTACCAGCATCCTGACCACCAACGTCGCCCTGGCGGCGTTCCTGGTGATCTGTGGTCTGGCCTTGGGCTTTGGCCGGTTCTTCTCGCTGTGGCTGCCCATCATGGCGGTGGCCGGGGCTTGCGGCGTCTGGATGTTCTTTGTCCAGCACCAGTTTGAACGCACCTATTGGGCTGGATCCAAGGATTGGTCCTTCGTTACGGCCGCCCTGAAGGGCTGTTCCTATTACAAGCTGCCCGCCGCGCTGGAATGGCTGACCGGGTGGATCGGCTATCACCACATCCATCATCTGGCCAGCAAGGTGCCGAATTACCGGCTGAAGGATTGCTTTGCCAACATCGCCGCCCTGCGCGATGCCCAGACCGTGACCTTCCGCCAAAGTCTGGCCTGTTCCCGTCTGGCCCTGTGGTGCGAAGAACAGCAGCGCCTGCTGTCCTTCAAGGACGCCCGCCACGCCGCCTGACATCCGGATCACACAGAAAAAAGCCCCCCTTCCAGCCGATGCCGGAAGGGGGGCTTTGTCTTTTAGTTCCTTAAAGCCACGGAGCCGCAGCCTTGGGCAGATCGGCAAAATTGTCGATCAGGACATCGGCTCCCAGATTGCGCGGTTCGATCCGGCCATAACCGAACGACACCGCCACCACCGGAATGCCAACGCCGCGTGCTGCCAAAACATCGTTGATGCTGTCGCCCACCATCACGGCCCGCAGTTCCTCACCGGCGCGATAAGCCCCCATGGCTTCCAGCGCGGCGCGCAGATGTCCGGCGTCGGGCTTCTTGGCGGGCACCGCGTCGCCGCCGATCACCGCTTCGAACAAGCCGGTCATGCCCAAGCCTTCAATCACTTCATCCGACAGGGCTTGCGGTTTGTTGGTACACACCGCCAAGCGGTGCCCAGCCTGCTTCAGGCGATGCAGGGTTTCCATGACGCCGGGATAAGGCTTGGTGTCATGGGCGGCATTGCCGCGATAACAATCGATATACTGGCGCACCAGATCGGCCAATGGCTGGTCAGGGATGCCGCCCGATGCTTCCAGCCCACGGCGGACCAGTTCCTTGGCGCCATCGCCGACCCAACCCTTAACATCTTCCAAGGTGACGTCAGGGCGGCCAAGGCGGGCCAAAAATGCGTTCATCGCCCGCAGCATATCGGGCAAACTGTCGACCAACGTGCCGTCCAGGTCGAAAACAATGGCGGCGGGCTTGTTCACTTGCGTGATCCTTCTTGTCTGGTTCGCAAAGGGTCTGTTAATCACTATGCTATATCGTGACAGGCCAGTCTTGGCGGATAAATATCGCCAAACGCTCCTTTAAGGATGGATCAGGCAATGGCAGACAACGACAATCCGATGGCCGACATGCTGGGCGCGAGCGGCCTTGGCAAGGAAGCGGCCTATGACATCCAGGTGGAACTGTCGGCGGTGTTGGGCCATGCCAATGTGCAGGTCAAGCAATTGCTGAAGCTGGGCCGTGGCGCCGTGGTGGAGTTGGACCGCAAGATCAACGAACCCATCGACCTTTACGTCAACAAGCTGCTGGTCGGCCGTGGCGAAGTCGTGGTGGTCGATGACCGTTTGGGCGTGACCGTCACCGACATGCTGAAGGGCCAGCGGGGCGGCTGATCCGCCCCCTCTCTTCTGCACCAAAGCCCTTATCCAAAGGCAAGGTTTACCGTTCCCGCCACAGGCAGACTGGCATGGGATTAAAAACGGGAACCCCCGCCATGAGTTTGCCCCCTTTTTTTGAACAAGCCCCCACCATCACCGTCTTTGACCCGCTATCGCGCTTTCTTGGCGCGGGCGACGGGACCTTAAGCTATGGCTATCAGGATGCAGTGAAACTGGCCGGTCACTCCTGCCCCACGGTGGCCGGAACCTGGCTGATGATCCGCGCCGCCTTAAAGGCCCTGTGGCCCGACAGCGTGCCGGTACGCGGGTCCATTCGCGTCTATTTCCCCGAACAGGACACCGCGGGCACCACCGGTGTACAGGCGGCGATTGCCGCCCTGGTGACCGGCGCCAGGGGCGATGACGGCTTTAAGGGACTGGCCGGACATTTCGACCGCCGCAGCCTTTTGTTTTTCGACACCCCCCTAAACAATGGTATCGGCTTTCAGCGCCAAGACAACGGGATGCGGGTACAGACCAGTTTCAATAGTGGCGTGGTCCCCGCCGAACCGGAAATGCGCCGTCTTTTGCAGAAATGGGCCGATGGTCTAGCCAATAGCGACGAGATCGTTGAGTTCGGAAATTTATGGCAAAATCGCGTCAAACGCATTCTGCTGGATCACGCCGACGACCCGATGCTGGTCAGGGTGACAGACTGGGCCTGACGGACGCTACCCAAGCGATCATCAAACCGGAGGAGTTTCATCCGCCAGCTTGTTGCGGCGCAACACTGCTGCTATCCTTTCGATTAAATCGGGCCTGGCCTGTCGCGGGGGCGATACAGGGGGGATGTGCCCGGCAGTAGTCGAGACGAGGCCAAGATGAGTGTCCGCAACCTGAACAGCCTGTTCCGCCCGAAATCCGTGGCCGTGATCGGCGCAGCCGAACGCGACAATTCGGTCGGCAGCATCGTCATGCGCAACCTGCTGCAGGGCGGCTTTTCCGGGCCGATCATGCCGGTCAACCCCAAGCTTCAGGCCGTGGCCGGGGTGCTGGCCTATAAGGATGTGGACAGTCTGCCGGTAGCCCCCGATCTGGGGGTGATCTGCACCGCGCCCAACACCATCGTCGAGACCGTGCGCAAGCTGGGCGAACGGGGCACCCGCGGCGTCATCGTCCTGACTGCCGGTCTGTCCATCACCGAAAGCAAGGACGGCAAGTCCCTGCAAGACGAAATGATCGAGGTGGCGCGCCATTACGGCATGCGTATCCTCGGTCCCAACTGTCTGGGGCTGATGGTGCCCGGCATTGGGCTGAACGCCAGCTTTTCCCATCAGGCTCCGCTGGCGGGCAAGGTGGCGTTCGTGTCCCAGTCAGGGGCGCTGTGCAACGCCGTGCTCGACTGGGCGCGCCCCAAGGGGATCGGCTTTTCCCACTTCATCTCGCTGGGCGATTCCGCCGACGTCGATTTCGGCGATGTCCTCGACTTTCTGGGCTCGGACCCCAACACCCGCGCCATTCTGCTTTATATCGAATCGATCCATCAGCGCCGCAATTTCATGTCGGCGGCCCGTGCGGCAGCGCGCAACAAGCCTGTCCTGGCCATCAAGGCGGGCCGTGTCGCTGAAAGCGCCCGCGCAGCGGCGTCCCATACCGGGGCGCTGGCTGGGGCCGATGCTGTTTACGACGCCGCCATGCGTCGTTCCGGCATGCTGCGGGTCTATGACCTGGAAGAAATGTTCGCCGCCGTGGAAACCCTGGCGCGCGCCCGGCCGACCCGCGCCAGCAAACTGGCGATGGTCACCAATGGCGGCGGCATCGGCGTCATGGCCGTCGATGAACTGATCGAACTGGGCGGCAAGCTGTCGGATCTGTCGGAAGACACCTTGGGCAAACTGGGCAAGGCCCTGCCCAAGGGCTGGTCGCACGGCAACCCCATCGACATCGTCGGCGATGCCAACGGCGATCGCTATGTGAAGACGCTAGACATTCTGTTCGATGCCGAGGAAGTGGATTCCATCCTGGTCATGCATGCGCCGACGGCGCTGACCTCCTCGACCGAGATTGCCGAAGCGGTGATCAAGACCGTCAAGTCGCACCGCGCCAACGTCATGACCTGTTGGGTCGGCCAGGAACAGGTGGCCCCCGCCCGGCGTATGCTGCGTGAAGCCAGCATCCCCACTTATGAGACCCCCGCCGCCAGCGTGCGCGCCTTTATGCATTTGCTGAATTATCGCAAAAATCAGGAAATGCTGATGGAAACCCCGGCCTCGGCGCTGGCGGATTTCACCCCGGCGACCGCAACCGCCCGATTGATGGTGGAAAAGGCCCTGGCGTCAGGCAACGAGATGATGAGCGAGCCGGAAGCCAAAGCGGTTCTGGCGGCCTATGGCATTCCCACCGTTGAAACCCAGATCGCCCGCACGCCTGCCGAGGCCAGCCGGATCGCCAGCCAGATGGAAGATCTGGTGGCCTTGAAAATCCTGTCACCCGACATTGCCCACAAATCCGACGTAGGCGGCGTCATGCTGAACCTGCAAGGTGGGTTCGAGGTGGAAAAAGCCGCCAATCTGATGCTGGAAACGGTGAAGTCGAAATTCCCCGAAGCCCGCATCGAAGGCTTTACCGTGCAGCGCATGGCCCGGCCCAGCGGCGCCCAGGAAATCATTATCGGCGTCACCACCGATCCGATTTTCGGCCCCGTCATCATGTTCGGCCAGGGCGGTGTCGCGGTGGAGGTCATCAACGATTCCGCCATCGCCCTGCCCCCTCTGAATATGAGCCTGGCCCGTGAACTGATCCAGCGCACCCGCGTTTCCAAGCTGTTGCAGGGCTATCGCGACCGTCCGCCCGCCAACATCGACGCCATCTGTCAGTCGTTGATGAAGATTTCCCAGTTGATCATCGACATCCCGGAAATTCTGGAACTGGACATCAACCCGCTGTTCGCCGATGCCGACGGCGTGCTGGCAGTGGATGCCGGGATCAAACTGTCCAAGGCGTCGTTCAACAGTGATCGTCTGGCGATCCGTCCCTATCCAAAGGACCTTGAGGAAATCATGGACCTGAACAACGGACGGCGCGCCCTGGTGCGTCCGATCCGCCCGGAGGACGAACCCAACCACCACGTCTTCGTGTCCAAGCTGACGCCCGAAGACATTCGCTTCCGCTTCTTCGGTCTGGTGGGCGAACTGCCCCATTCGGAAATGGCCCGCCTGACCCAGATCGACTATGACCGCGAAATGGCCTTTATCGCCGTCTGCGCCGACAAGGGAGTGGAAGAAACCTTGGGCGTGGTCCGCACCGTCAGCGATCCCGACAACGAAACCGCCGAATTCGCGGTCGTCGTGCTGTCCAACCTGAAAGGGTCGGGTCTGGGCCGCAAGCTGATGATGAAGATGATCAACTATTGCCGCAGCCGCGGTACTGCCAAGATTGTCGGCCAGGTCCTGACCGACAACACCCGTATGCTGAAATTCGTCGAAAGCCTGGGCTTCAAGCGCATCAAATATGTGGAAGGCGACATCGTCGAAGTCGCCTTGGATCTGCGCGCGCCACAGGTGGGATAAAGAGTGTCGGGCTGGTGTATAGGACCAACCCCTTTTACAGGGTAAACAACCCCCACAACAAAAACCCCAAGCCCCGCTGATTTTATTCCCGACGAATTTTAAAAACGTGCAAATACGCCACGGCCGCCACCAAAGAAAGCCCCAGGCCATTGCCGGGCGTAC
>JASLCK010000291.1 GCA_030151865.1 Rhodospirillaceae bacterium
AGCTCAGTGGTAGAGCAAGCGGCTGTTAACCGCTTGGTCGGGGGTTCGAATCCCTCCCTGGGAGCCATTCCAAAAAAACCACGGGTCGCAAGATCCGTGGTTTTTTATTTTGCCCTTACCGTCCCGGCTGCCAATCCTGATTTTCCTCCAGCCCGTCATAGGCCAGCCACGGCACATCGTGGGAGCGCCAGATATGACGCACCGGCACCATGCCCGGATCATCGTCCAGCGTAGCGACACGCACGATGACATGGGGTTTATCCACCCATTCGGCCATCAGGTGCGACCCGCAGTTCCCACAAAAATGCCGCAGCTTCCCGGGGGAAGATTCAAAGGCCTTCACTTTGTCCTGCCCTTGGGTCCAACGGAAATGTTCCCTCAACACTCCGGCGGTCGAGGCGAAGGCGGCGGCATGGGCCTTGCGGCAGGTGCGGCAATGGCAATGACCGATGGGCGTGTCCAACTGGTCCACTTCATAATGGACGGCCCCACACAGACAACTGCCTTTCATGGCTCACCTTTTGAAAAGTTCGTCACCACTTTTATCGCGCCCCTGCCCCAAGGCTGTTAGGTTCTTTTTCAACAGGCGATCAAATTCACCTTGAGCAATCAGTTCAGCCAAGATGGCGTCGAATTGCGGCAGCAAGGCAGCGCATGGACTGGTCTTGACGAAAGCCGCAAAATTCTGGGCATCGGTGACAAACGGCCGAACCGAGGTAAAAGCGTCCTCCCGGTGATTACGCACGATATAGGATTGCCCGGTCAGATAGCCGGTCAGCACGTAATCGACCCGCCCACGCTCCAGCATCTGGAAAGCCTGACGAATGCCCGCTACGGGATCGATCGTCAGATGCGCCCGCAAGAACGCATCAAAATCCTCGCCAAAGCGGTTTCCCTGCACCATCGCGCCGCGCAATCCCCGCAGATCATCGCGCCCCTGATAGGGAAACTGCGCTCCGGCGCGCACAAACACGGCAATAGGGTTGCGGGCGATGGGAGTGTCCGTAAAGGCCAGATAGGCGCGGCGTTCCTCGATATTTTTAAGCGAGGTGATCAAATCGATCTCGCCCTTTTGCGCCTCGCGCAAGATACGGGGGAACGGCCCAACCGCACGGATTTCGTAAGCCACCCCCAGGCGGTCAAGCGCCAGGGCGGCCAGGTCGAAACTGACGCCGCGCAATCCCTTGTCATCAGCCCAACTGAGCGGCGGATAGTCGGGATCGGCCGTCATGACAACTTTGGTGCAATCAGCGGCCACCGGGCCAGAAAGCCCCCAAGTCAGGCCCAACAGGATCGCCAGACATCCACGCAGCGACATATGATAGCCCCCGACCCTGCCGAGCCCATCCACCCAACCCGCATAGAAACAGCATAGGCCCTTTGCTGTTAAAGTCCAACCATCGCAAACAAAAACCCCCGGAGGAATTCCCCCGGGGGTTGTTTTTCACGCTCACGCTCCAGACGGGACTCAGTCCTGCTTGGCGTCGTATTCAGTGTGATAATCAACCAGGCGCTGAACTTCGTTCTTCGAACCAAGGATCACCGGCACCCGCTGATGCAACGCCGTCGGCTGAACATCGAGCATACGCTGACGGCCCGTCGAAGCCAGACCACCCGCCTGCTCAATGATGAAAGCCATGGGATTGGCCTCGTACATCAGGCGCAGCTTGCCGCCCTTCTTCTTGTTTTCGGCATCCATGGGATACATGAACACGCCGCCACGGCAAAGAATGCGGTGCACTTCGGCCACCATCGAGGCAACCCAACGCATATTGAAGTCCTTGCCGCGCGGACCATCCTTACCGGCCAGACATTCATCCACATAGCGCTTGACCGGCTGTTCCCAGAACCGGGCACGCGACGCATTGATGGCGTATTCCTGAGTGTCTTCGGGAATACGCATATGGGGATGGGTCAGAACGAACATGCCGATGTTCTGATCCAGGGTGAAGCCGTGCACGCCATTGCCGGTGGTCAACACCATCATGGTCGATGAACCATAAAGAGCATAACCGGCGGCAACCTGCTGCACACCCGGCTGCAAGAAGGCACCTTCCGCCGAAGCATCCACCCCTTCGGGTAGGCGCAGGATCGAGAAGATAGTGCCGACCGAAATATTGACGTCGATGTTCGACGAACCATCCAGCGGATCGAACAGCAGCAGGTAACGGCCATTGGCCCCCTGCACCAGTTGCACTTCCTCCATTTCCTCCGACGCCATGGCGGCGTAGGAACCCAATTGGGAGTTCATATGCAGGAAGATTTCGTTGGCCAGAACATCGAGCTTCTTCTGCTCTTCGCCCTGAATATTGGACGAACCGGCAACCCCCAAGTTCCCGGCCAGAGCACCGCGATTGACCTCGTGCGAGATCATCTTGCAGGCGGTGAGAATATCGGTCATCAGGCCGGTGAAAGCACCTGAACGGCCCAGACGACGCTGTTCCTGGTTCAGGTAATGCGAAAGCGTGACGCGCTTGTAGGGCATCGTTCCCCCTTGAAGACTGGCGGTTCAGCCGCACCCCAGCGGCTGAAGCGAGCAGCGAAGCAATTGTGGCGGCAGTGTTACCCTAGTAAGGGCGTTGTTTCAACCTCGCCACAGCATTCCTGCCCTGCGCTACGCTTTCGGATGGGAAACGGGTAGGTCCACCCCCTACCTTCCGATCACCCTTACCATTTCATGCACTTGGAATTTTTGGGACCGCAATCCCGGCAAGAGCAGCATAGCGCTGCTCGGACCGCAAGATGATCTGACGCTTTTGCACGGGATCGGCCTCTTTCCAGGTTTTCCGCTCCTCGCGGGTCATGCCGCAAACTTTACAGACGGCATTGTCACGGGGATCATTTTCCTTCTTGAAGCTGCATTCCGACAAACAAGGGGAATCATAGATCCCCTTGGCGATCTGCTTGGCCCGAACATATGCTGAAACAGGTTTCGCCATAATGGCGCCTCCAATATAGTTGATAATATCAACCATATTGGATATTCGTTGATAGAGTCAACTATATTCCATGCCCATGCCCGCCCCCACCGATCACGATCTGATGGAACTGTTCACCGATCTGGTACGACGGTTTAAACACCGCCAGCGCCGCGATCTGGAAAGCACCGCCGACCTGCCGCCCATGCAGGCCAAAGCGTTGCAATTCATCGCCTGCCACCCCGGGCAGACGCAGCAGGATCTGGTTGACCACAGCAGACGCGACAAAGCCCAGGTCGCCCGCCTGTTGAAGGAGTTGGAGGAACGCGGCCTGATCCTGCGTCAGCCCGACCCCAAGGATCGCCGGGTGCTGCGCCTGAACCTGACGGCTGCCGGCGGAGAGATTGTCGGGGAATTCAACATGATGCGCCGCCGCATCACCACAGCCATGCTGGATGGATTGTCAGCAGACGATCAGCAAACACTGTCGCGCCTATTGGCGGCAATGGCCAAAAATTTGGAACGCGACCAACATAGCGACGGAACCCTCTATGGCCCCATGCCAGAAGAAGTAAGCCTGGTCGAACGTTGCCAACAAGCGGAAGCACCAGCCCGCCCTGATCAGTCCGAAATAAAAAAGCCATGCACTTTGGGTATCACCAGGACAACAAAACACTTACAAGAGTAATACAAGATCAAAAAACAGATTCTAAATCATCAGTATTTTATTGATTAAATCTCATGAAGTGGAATTCACTGCCATTCATAAACTGGATAATGGTGGTGAAAATTGAAAACAAAATCATGTCATGAAAGAAAATGCAAGAATTCGGTATTAATTGCCGGATTTATGATGGCGGCAGCCATCTTACTTGCCAATGTTTCGCCCGCCTCGGCCAACACCTACACCATTGTCGAGGTCGTCGTTTTGAATGAAGACCCCCTGCCAATGGTGATCAAGCAGCCGAATCATGTCGATTCCGGCGACTACACCTTCACCCCCATCATCGGCACCAAGGAC
>JASLCK010000292.1 GCA_030151865.1 Rhodospirillaceae bacterium
GAAGGGATTCGAACCCCTGACCTACGGTTTAGGAAACCGTTGCTCTATCCTGCTGAGCTACCGGGACATCGGGACGGACGATAGCCAAAGACGGCAGAGATTCCAACCCCTGGCCGCACTTGGGTCGTTTATTGTCGCAAAAGAGTGCGGAAACGGTCGGTGGCGCGCACCAGGGCGGCGCGGACGCCCGGCTCCATCGAGGAATGACCGGCGTCGGGAATGATCTGGTACTGCGCGCCGGGCCAGGCATGGGCCAGTTCGTCGGCCGAGGCGATCGGACAGACCACATCATAGCGCCCCTGGACAATGACGGCGGGCAGATGGGTGATGCGATGCAGATCGCGCAGCAGCTGGTTGGGCTCCATAAAGCCATCATGGATCATGTAATGGGCTTCAATCCGGGCCATCGCCAGAGATTGCGGACTGGGGCGGCTGTCGATCGGATCGGGAACCAGACGCGAGCAGGCTTCTTCGTATCCGCACCAAGCCTGGGCGGCAGGCATATGCACGGCGGGCGAAGGATCGGTCAGGCGGCGGTAATAGCTGGGCAGAAGATCGCGTTGCTCCTCGGGCGGCAGGTGTGCCAGAAAGGCGCGCTCCGCTTCTGGGAAAAGACGTCCCATGTCATAGAGAAACCATTCCACCTCACGCGGGCGGAACAAAAAGACCCCGCGCAGAATGAAGCCCAGACACCGTTCCGGGCAAGCCTCGCCATAGGCCAAGGCTAGGGTACTACCCCAGGACCCGCCAAAAATCAGCCAGCGTTCGACCCCCAGGAAGCACCGCAAGGCTTCGATATCAGCCACCAGATGGGCCGTGGTGTTGTCGGTCAGGTTAGCATGAGGCGACGACCGCCCGGCCCCGCGCTGGTCGAACAAGACAATGCGATAGGCGGCGGGATCAAAGAACCGCCGATGCATGGGGGCACACCCCGCCCCCGGCCCACCATGAAGAAACAGCACCGGAATACCATCGGGGTTGCCCGCTTCTTCCCAATAAAGACGATGAGGATCACCCACCGACAACCAGCCATGACGGCGGGCTTCGACAAAGGGGTAAAGCTGCCCTTCGCTTTTGCGTTCGCCTTTCATCGCATATCCCCCGTTTTACTGTCGGTCGGACGCGGCGGCCAGCCATCCGGCACTTCGATCTGGGCTGGATGGATGATCTCCATCAGCGGCCCTACGCCTTTACCGATCCAACCGCGGACCCGGACCCGATGCCCGGTCAAAGCCAACGGATCGCCCGGCAGTTTGCGGGCCAGCCGCTTGCCGATCTTGACCCCCAGGCTGCGCCGCCAATCGGACCCGAAATCCAAATATATCCCATTTTTCGTGCTGCGGGCGGCTGTCACCAAACCTTCCACCACCTGCACGCTGTCAATCCAGCGCGGTGTCTGGTCAGGAGCTTTCAGGGCAGTCTCGGCTTCGGCCCATAATCCCAAACCTGCCTGCCGGGCCACGGATTCGGCCTGCAACAGACGGTCGGCCTGCAAAGTACAATCGGCGTTCAAACCAACCCGCATCAGTCCCTGTTCCAGAAAATCGCCTTCAACCCAACGGCCATCGCGATCCAGCATCCGCACCGCCTGACGCCCCCAACGGTCCGGCGGGCAACCGGCATCGTATATAACAACGCCACGATCCAGTCTGGCTTGCAGTGCCGTCAAGGCCTTCTGGGCCGGGGGCCATAACGCTGCCCCTGGTTGACGCAGCGGCTGCAAAGGAGCTTCCAGCCCAGCCAGTCGAAACATGCGGCCGTCAGCGGAGCGTAATGTAAAATCGGAAGCCAGGGACAGACCGTCAGGTTGGCCCAGTGGAGCTAATCCCTCTACCGCCGGAGCCGCAGCGGCCTCGGCCGGAAGCGATCCCCACAGACCAAACCAGATGGCACACAGCCAAACAACACACAGAAAAATGGCGGGACGACACATCATCCCGCCATGCTACCCCCAAATCCAACTGACCGGAACCGGACAACGCCCGGTTGACGGGGAACTCATGCAGCTTCGTACCAATCCTTACTGGCATTGACCAGCCGCACCACCGACAGCATCACCGGCACCTCGATCAGCACGCCGACCACTGTGGCCAGAGCCGCACCAGAGTGAAAGCCAAACAGGCTGATGGCGGCGGCAACGGCCAATTCAAAGAAGTTGCTGGCCCCGATCAAAGCCGACGGTCCGGCGACGCAATGGGCAACGCCCAATTTCTTGTTGAGCCAATAGGCCAACAGGGAATTGAAATAGACCTGAAGGGTAATCGGTACCGCCAGCAGCAAGATCACCAGCGGTTGGGCGATGATCTGTTCGCCCTGAAAGCCGAACAGCAACACCAGGGTGGCCAGCAGCGCCGCCAACGACACCGGCCCGATACGCCGCAGCAGATCGGCCAGAGCCTGGGGTCCGCGCGCCAACAACGCCTTGCGCCACAGCTGGGCAACCAGCACCGGCACGACGATATAAAGCACCACCGACAGCACCAGGGTATCCCATGGCACGGTGATGGATGACAACCCCAACAGCAAACCCACCAGGGGGGCAAAGGCCACCACCATGATGGCGTCGTTCAGCGCCACCTGGGACAAGGTAAAATGCGGCTCGCCTCGGGTCAGATTGGACCAGACGAACACCATGGCGGTGCAAGGCGCAGCGGCCAGCAAAATCAGACCGGCGATATAGCTGTCGATCTGATCGGCGGGCAAATAGGGACGAAACAGACCCGACACGAACAGCCACCCCAGCGCCGCCATGGAAAAGGGCTTTACCCCCCAATTGATGAACAGGGTAACGCCGATTCCCTTCCAATGCGCTCTCACTTGGGCAAGCGCCGAAAAGTCGATCTTCAACAGCATGGGAATGATCATCAGCCAGATCAGCGCTGCCACCGGCAGATTGACCTGGGCGACTTCCAACCGCCCTATCGCCTGAAACGGCGCAGGGGCCAGATGGCCCAGCCCCACCCCAGCCAAGATGCACAATCCCACCCACAAGGTCAGATAGCGTTCAAACAGCCCCAGAACCGGTTTTGCGGCACCATCGGTCACAGCCGAACATTCGGTCATCTTAGATTTCCCCCAGACGGTCAGGTCCCAGGGCGATCAGACGACGCATGGTCTCTTCGATCATTCCATAAACCTGACGGAAAACCGCCAGCCGTTCGGCAGGACTGCCCTCGGCGGCGGCGGGATCGGGAAAACCCAGATGCAGCTTGCGGGGCGCACCCGGCCAGATCGGGCAAATCTCGCCCGCCGCGTTGTCGCAAACAGTAATCACCAGATCCATGCGCGGAGCGGCAGGGTCCACAAATTCATCCCAGGATTTAGACCGCAAGCCTGCGGTCGCATGACCTTTTTCCGCCAAGATGTCGATGGTCAGCGGATTGACCTTGCCGGTGGGATGGCTGCCAGCGCTATAAGCCTTCCAGGCCCCGCCCCCCAGATCATTGATCAAACATTCCGCCAGAACGGATCGGGCGCTGTTGCCGGTGCACAGCACCAGAACGGTGATGGGGTTTTGGGTCACGGTTTGTCTCCACAACAAGATGGATCGGCACAAGACGGCGAAAGCGACAAAGCAACTCGCCCCTGATCGCAAATGACCGCAACGGGTTGCTGATTGACCAACGCCAAAAGCCGCCGGTCTTCCACCAGGGTGGGATCATCGGCCAGACCACGCGCCAGAACCGCCAGAAAGTCCTGGGCATAAGCATTCAGCGGGCGCTCGGCCAGACGGTAATAGATCCATTTACCGTCACGGCGCTGTTGCAGCAAACCTGCGGCTTTCAGATGAGCCAGATGCTTGGAAACAGTGGCGGGGGCCAGATCAAGCACGGTGGTAATCTGGCAAACGCACAGCTCTCCCGCCTCAAGCAGCTTGAGGATACGGATGCGGCTGGCATCGGAGACGGCCTTGGCGACCAGTTCGAAAATCTCAATCATCGGGGAACATTATCTTCATTTCGTCAAATAGCGAAATGAAGATAATGTGACAAGAAGACAACGGGTGTCCTCTCTTCCCGCTCAACCGATCTCAGGCGGTGGCTTTCAGACCAACCACACCCGCAATCACCAGGGCCAGGAAGAACAGGCGCCCCATCTGAAACGGCTCGCCCAAAGCCAGACACCCGACCAGAGTGACGCCAATAGCTCCCAGCCCGGTCCACACCGCATAGGCGGTTCCCGCCGGAATGCCTTTCATGGCCCAAGACAGCAGCACCATGTTGACGGCCGTCAGCGTCACCGCCAAGGCAATCAGCCAAGGCCGTTCCAGCGAAACGAATTTCATGTTCACGGCCCAGGCGATTTCAGAAATCACCGACACCAGCAACACGATCCAATGAATGCTGAGCATGGAAGTTACCTCCTTCCTGTTTGCAACGGGCTCGGAAGAAGGAGGACGCGGCCGGAAACCCGCAAGAGGCCGCGCGGGGGCAGACAGATAGCGAAACCCACCCAGAGCAGGCAAGCTAAAAGCGAAGGGGCCTTAAGCTGAAACTGTGGACAACAGATCGCCACCGGGGGCGAAACAGGCGGCCAGCAAATCGCCGCCAAAGCCGCAGCCGCCATCCAGGGTCAGGGTCCAGGCGGTTTCCTGCACGCCGCCACGCCGACGGTCAAAACCGCGCACGACACGGCGGAACCCGCCATAAGGTTCCTCGATCCCGGCAAAGGCCGCGCCGCCCCACCAGAAACTGTCGCCCTGAGCCGACAGCGGGCGTTGCGGATCGATCCCGGCATGGACGAACAGCATCGCCCCATCCTCGCTATAGGCGGCATGGCGCAAGGTGGAGCGTAAGGCGTTATGGCCGTCATAGGTGCTGATGGCCTGGCGCAATTGGCTGGTCCATTTGGTCAGCGACAAAGTGCCGTCACGGGCGGCGTTCTGGCCGTCCTGGATCGAAGCACCATAGGCTTCCAGGGTCGGACCAATGCCTTGGGCCAGCATCCAGTTCAGAACTTCTTGGGGATTGGGGGCAAATTGCAGTTGCTGTAGCTTTTGCCACATCTCTTCCTGCGCCCCGCGCAGAAACACCACATCGGCGCAATCGACACCGGGCCGCGCCAGGATGGAACGGCGGAATACCAGCAATTCGTCGATGGTTTCGCGGACAGCCCGACCATGGCCGGAATAATTGCCCAGATAAACGATTTGATCGCCCGGGGAAAAATAATGACTGATCTGGCGATGCAAAGCCGCCAGCTTCATCGCTTCGCCGTGGATGGCAGCAATCGCCCACACCCGCGACGTGCTGCGCAATGCCGCAAAAACCCCCGATTCCGACATACGGCGCGCGCCCTTCCCCCGTTTAAGGATCACGGACGGCGCGGACAGGTTTCTGCCGCGCCGTCCGCGCTACCTTAAGCGGCGTCGAGCAGCTTTTCCAGCTTTTGCGTTGCAGCGTCCTGCTCAATCCGTTCGACGGCGGCCAATTCGGCGGCCAGACGTTCCATGGCGGCTTCGTAAATCTGGCGTTCGCTATAGGACTGATCGGGCTGATTGGCATTGCGGTGCAGATCGCGCACCACTTCGGCGATGGCCAGGGGATCGCCCGAATTGATCTTGGCTTCGTATTCCTGGGCGCGGCGGCTCCACATGGCGCGCTTGACCTTGGCGCGGCCTTGCAGGGTGTCCAGGGCAGCATTCATCTCGGTGGGGGTGGACAGCTTGCGCAGCCCGGAATTCCTGGCCTTCGGCACCGGCACCCGCAGGGTCATGCGGTCGCGGTCGAAGGTGATGACGAACAATTCCAGTTCGTGTCCGGCGATCCGCTGCAACTCGATCGCCTGGACCTGGCCCACGCCATGAGTCGGATAGACGACGAAATCACCTGCGGCAAAGGAATTGTTGGCCATTTTTCTTCCCTCAAACAAAGCTGCACACAGTGGTAGGACACGGCAAAAAGCAACCGCTGCCGTCTTGCATAAGCCGCCAGACGGACGGAGAATTCAGATCTTTCTGCATAGGGCTTGACGCCCGGCCTGACCACCGTGAAACGGTCGTCCAAACGCCGGGCAAAGCTCGGCGAAGTGCTGTTTATACCACGGAGCCCTTATTAAGAACAGAACAATCCGACTCGTTTTGTCACAGGCTGGAAACAATTGATCAGACAGGAAAAAATGAACGGCCCCGCCTGGAAACCCAGGCGGGGCCGGTTCAATCATGGCTGTCATGCGCCGCTTGGCGGCACATGAGGACCGCTCACAAAGGCGATCAGCGCTTGGCCGGATTGGGCGACAGCAGCGACGCCTTGCCGCCCTTGGTCTTCCAATCGTCGGCGTCGGGGGCCGGGTCGATCTTCTTGGTGATGTTCGGCCATTCGGCAGAGTACTTGCGGTTGGTTTCGGCCCATTCGGCGGCCTTCTTCTCGCTGTCGGGGAAGATGGCTTCGGCGGGGCATTCCGGTTCGCAGACGCCGCAATCGATGCATTCGTCGGGATTGATGACCAGGAAGTTTTCACCTTCGTAGAAGCAATCGACCGGACAGACTTCAACGCAGTCGGTGAACTTGCACTTGATGCAGTTTTCGGTAACGACGTAGGCCATGGCGGAAACTCCATAGGGTCTTAACAAGCGGACTGCCCGACGGTTCCGGCAAGGCCATGGCGCGGCCCCAAAGACGAAAGCGGGCGGGGGCGGACGGCACCGGACGGATCAAGACCGCGTCCGCACAATCATGTCTGCTTGCGTATCACAGCCACGCCGCCCGAACAACCCCCCGCCCCTAGGGGAAAAGCAAGAAAAACAGCCGCCAAGCTGTTATTTTCTTTAATCATTCCAATGATCAGCCAATTCCCCGTCCGGGGTGGTCGGTGGCGGCGGCAAAAGAACGTAAAGCGTTTGCGCTTCTTCGGCTGGTCCGCGGCGCTGCCCCAGGGCGACGACCTCGACCTGACGCCAAACCCGCCCCAGCCGCAGCAGCACCCGGTCACCCGGTTTAACTGTGGCGCTGGTCTTGATGAGCGGGCGGCCATTGACCCGCACGGCACCGTCTTCCACCAGGGCCTGAGCCAAGCTGCGGCTTTTGCAAAAACGGGCAAACCACAGCCACTTGTCGATGCGCAGTTCCGTCATTACCCCCTAGCTCCGCTTCAGATCGCGCAAGGCGGCAAAGGGAGAATCCGCCCGGACATCGGTACGCCGGGGTTTGGATCTGGCCTTTTTGCGGTCTCCTGCCCCCGTCTTGGCGGCAGACTTGTGCTTGATGGTAAAGGTCCGTTTGCCATCCCCCCCCTGTTGGGGGACATACCCCATGGCTTCGACCATCGCTTCCAGATCGGTGCTATTTGCCCCCAGCAGCCCGCCCCAGGCGGGCGAAACGGCAAAAGCCCCCTGCCGGGCGGCGGCCCGCACTTCGGCGGCGAAGCGTTCCAGAATATCAACCCGCACCAGGCGTGGCCCCAGACGGCGATATCCCACCACATCGGCAAAGGCGGCGGGACCACCCAGATCGGCCAGCCCCAGCGACACCCGCCCCGGCGCGGGCAACGGCAGCGGCGATATCCCCCGGTTGGCGCACCAGATCAAGCCGCGCAACCTTTGCGCCTGGGGTTTCAGCAAGGCGGGCAGATAAATGCTTTCCAACCCCAATCGCACCCCCAAG
>JASLCK010000297.1 GCA_030151865.1 Rhodospirillaceae bacterium
GCTCAAGCGCCGCTCTGGCTTAAGAGTCTTTCGCGTTCTTGATTCAGCTTAAATGCGAAAGTCTCTAAATAAAAAAGCCGGAAGCAGACCTGCTTCCGGCTTTTTCCCCCACCCAACGGGGACGGGCAGACACTGCCCGCATGGACCGAACTCTTAACCCCGCTTCTCGATTCCGCACGGTGGCTGACGGCACTGCGACGCCGTGCCGGCCGCCACCTTGTCCAAATCGCCATCGGACAATTCATCGTCATTGGCCGGACCCATCGCCAGATCGCCGACGGCGGGCAACACCAGAACCTGACGGGTCGGCGTTTCCTCGATCACTTCGATGGCGATCGAGGGATCCCACTCGATGCCAAAGGTATCGCGCAGGGCCTGGGCCGGATCGGCCTTCAGGGCAGCGCGGAACGCGGCATCGGTGGATGCCTTCAAGACCACCTGACGGTAGCCTTCCAACCGTTGTTCCAGATCATAACGTCGAGCCGTCATGGCGAAATCCTCTTCCTGGTGGCCCTGCTGATCGCCAGCACGGCGCAGATGTTACTTTCCGAACGCGCTGCTATGGCCGTTCTTGGGCGAATTGGACAGACCGACCCTGGGCGGCATACCCGCCGCCACCTTTTCCAGATCGGCGTCGGACAGTTCGTCCCGCTTGTCCGTCGGCGGGGTAGACGGGTTTTTTGCGTCGGTCATGGTGGGAGTCCTCAATTCTTTTTCGCAAACGAATCGCTGGCCGATGCGTTGTTGGGATTAAGCGGGGCCGAGCAATTGGGGCGTGATCCGGCCGACACCTTGGACAAATCCTGATCCGACAATTCATCGGCGGTCGCGGCGCGCGGCGCCTGCTTGTTCGTCTGTTCAGTCATTTCAAGCTCCTTTTGCTCTCAACCGATCTTCAATCCCGCCATCGTCGCGGTGTCGTGGCGCGTCGGCGTGCTTCCCGCGGCCACCTGATCCAGATCGCCATCGGACAATTCATCATCATTGGCCGCCCGGGCGGGCAGAACCAATACGACCCGCTCGGGCGTTTCCTCGATCACATCGAGAAACACCGCCGGGTCCCAGTCGATTCCCAGACCACTCTTCAGGGCCGCGACCGGATCGCTTTTCAAGGCCGTGCGAAAACCGGGGTCGATTGCGGCTTGGGCGGCAATACGGCGATAGATGTCCAGGCGCTGATCGATCGCTTGTTCCCAATCGTCCATTGATCCCCCCTCCTGTTCTTTCCTGTGCCCATCTGGCCCTGATTGGTCCGGGTCAAATCGGAATATCGATAACGCACCCTATGCCCAACCGCCCGGCGAACAACACCAATGGCCGTTGATCGTGGCCGAAAGCCGATGGCAAGCCCGCCAGGAGAGCGCCAGAATGCCAAGGCAAATGCGGGGTATCCGGGGCTGTCGGCCCTGCCGTCCCGCCCCCATTTATCGACGTCTGTTCAGGAAGGTTCGATGCCGCCCAGCTCGCCAACCGCTGCCCCCTCGCAGGAGATTTTTCGCAAGGCGGCCCTTGATCGCATCGCATCGCCCGACCAGTTGGACCAACTGGTTGGCGTCGCCGATGCCAGATCCTGGATCGCCCTGGGCGGCATTGCCCTGATCGCCGCCGTTACCCTGGGCTGGGGCATTTTTGGCAGCGTACCCACCAACGTACCCGCCAAGGGCATCCTGATTCCCGAGGGCGGGCGGGTTCTGGCCGCCATGAGCCCGGCGGGCGGCATCATCGACAAGCTGTTGGTTTCGGTCGGCGATCCGGTCCGGAAGGGCCAGGTGGTGGCCCATATCCGCCAGGACGAAGCCCAGCAGAAGCTGATCAGCGCCCGTCAGGTGGTGGCCGAGAAACAGCGCGACCTGACCGCCCGCCAGGGGGCCTTGAAGCAGCAATTGGACATCCGGCTGGGCAATATCGCCCAGCGCCAGCGCGCCCTGTCCCAATCGGCCGAGGCGACAGGGGCGCGCATCACCTATCTGGAACAGCGGGTGACCAGCCGTCAGGACATGCTGCGCCAGGGCTTCACCACGGTGGAGAAGTTTCAGGAAACCCAGGACGAGTTGAACCGCGCCCGGCGCGATCTGGCCGACGCCCAGGCGCAGATGTCGTCGGTCAAAGCCGAGGAATTGCAGGCCCGCCTGCAAGCCGAACAGGAAACCACCCGCTTGCAGGACGCCGTCAACGATGCCCGCCGCGCCGCCAGCGAGTTGGAAACCCAGATCGAAGTCTCGTCCGCCGTCACCGCCCCCGGCGATGGCCGGGTCAATGAAATCAAACTGACCGAAGGGGTGGTGGTCGCCACCGGCCAGCCGGTGCTGGGCATCGAAAGCCAGGGTCGGCATTTGCAGGCGGTGGTGTTCATCCCCACCGAACACGGCAAAAAGGTGCATCCCGGCATGACCGCACGCATTGCACCCTCCACCGTGAAGAAAGAGGAAGTCGGCACCCTGCTGGGCAGCGTGTCCGACATCGCATCCTTTCCCGCCACCCGCCAGGGCATCGCCGCCGTGGTGCAAAACGAAACGCTGGTCGAGGATTTCGTCAAAAAGGGCGCACCTTACGAAGCCCATCTGACCCTGACCGCCGCCGACACCCCCAGCGGCTATGGCTGGAGCTCGGGCAAAGGCCCCGACATCGATCTGACCAGCGGCACCACGGTGGATGTCACCATCGCCGTCAAGCAGCAGGCCCCGGTTTCCCTGATCCTGCCGTTGTTGCGCCGCGCCACGGGAATCGGCGATTGAACGCCCTGCCGCACCAGCCGCCGACCCAACAGACGTCGCCGCAAACCTCGGCTGTGGGAACAGTTCCACCCCTGGCGGCGGGATCGGTGGGCAAGCGCGCCCGCACCCCGACCTTTCTGCAAATGGATGCGCTGGAATGCGGCGCGGCCAGCCTGGGGATGATCCTGGCTTATTATGGCCGTTGGGTGCCGCTGGAAGAACTGCGCATGGCCTGCGGCGTCAGTCGCGACGGCAGCAAGGCATCCAACGTGCTGAAAGCGGCGCGCTCTTACGGCTTGGCCGCCAAAGGCTTCAAAAAGGAACCGGACGGGCTGCATGATCTGCCGGTGCCGTCGATCATTCATTGGAACTTCAACCACTATGTGGTGTTCGAAGGCATTGTCGGCGGGCGGGCTTATCTGAACGATCCGGCCAGCGGTCCCAAATCGGTGCCGTTGGAAGAGCTGGCGCAATCCTTTACCGGCGTCGTTCTGGCCTTCAGCCCCACCGCCGACTTTCAAAAGGGCGGCAAAAAGCCCGACGCTTTGCGGCAATTGGCCGGATATCTGGGACAATCACGCCGCGCCTTGGCGCTGGTGGCGGCCTTTAGCGTGTTGCTGGTGCTGCCCGGCGTGATCATTCCCGGCATCGGCAAGCTGTTCGTCGATCAAATCCTGGTGCAGCGTCTGGAAGGCTGGCTGAAGCCCCTGTGCATCGGGCTGGCTCTGGCCGGTCTGGCCCAGGCGGCCATCACCGCCTTTCAGCAAAAGCTGCTGGTGCGCCTGCAAATCAAGCTGTCGGTCACCCTGGCCGCCGATTACCTGACCCGCCTGCTGGCCCTGCCGCAAAACTTCTTCAATCAACGGCAACGGGGCGATCTGGCCAGCCGTCTGGCGTCGGCCGATCATGTGGCGCACTTGTTGTCGGGGGAACTGGCGACCAACCTGTTCAATGCCAGCGCCGTGCTGTTCTATGCCCTGGCCATGCTGGCCTATGATCCGGTGCTGGCGCTGGTGGCGGTGCTGCTGGCGGGCGGCAACATCGCCGCCGTGCAACTGGTGGAACGCCGCCGCAGCGATCTGAACCGCAAGCTGGCGGGCGATCAGGGCCGCCTGATGGGGGCCACCGTCAGCGCCCTGATGACCATCGAAACCCTAAAGGTCTCGGGCTCGGAAAACGAAGCCTTTGCCGCCTGGAGCGGGGCGCAGGCGCAGGCCCTGTCCACCCAGCAGAAGCTGGGGTTGCTGGATGGCGTGCTGGCTGGCGCGCCCGCCTTGCTGTCGGCCCTGTCGGCGGCGGCAATCCTAGGCATCGGCGGCTGGCGGGTCATCGACGGCCATCTGACCATCGGCGCTTTGGTGGCGATGCAGGCTTTGATGACCAGCTTCAACGCCCCGGTGGCCGGTCTGGTGGCCCTGGCCGGGCGGCTGCAAGCCGCCAAAGGCGATCTGGAACGTCTGGCCGATGTCCTGGACCAGCCGCACCCGACCGCGCCGCCCGCTCGCCCCGATCTGCCGCCCCGACTGGAAGGCCGGATCGATCTGGTCAATGTTTCGTTCGGGTATAACCCGTGCGAGCCGCCGCTGATCGACGGCTTTTCCCTGTCGGTCAAGCCGGGCGCGCGCATTGCCCTGGTGGGCGCGTCGGGGTCGGGCAAATCCACCATCGGGCGCATGGTCTGCGGTCTGCAACAGCCCTGGGGCGGGGACATCCGCATCGACGGCATTCCCATCGAAGAAATACCGCCGCACCTGTTCGCCGCATCGGTCGCTTATGTCGATCAGGATGTCTTTCTGTTCGAAGGCACGGCCCGCGACAATCTGACCCTGTGGGACGCCAGCGTGCCGGAAACGGCGCTGACCCAAGCCCTGAAGGATGCGGAAATCCACACCGAACTGGCCCAGCGCCAACAGCATTACGACAGTCTGGTGGCCGAAGGCGGCATGAATTTTTCCGGCGGACAGCGCCAGCGGCTGGAAATCGCCCGCGCCTTGGTATCCAACCCGTCGATCCTGGTGCTGGACGAAGCCACCGCCGCCTTGGACCCGGTGACGGAAAAGCGCATCGACGACAA
>JASLCK010000309.1 GCA_030151865.1 Rhodospirillaceae bacterium
TGACTTCAGGAGAGAGGGGGGGGGATTAAACGGCGGTCTTTTTCTTTCCGATCTTCGGTTCCTCGCCGCGCAGCAGGCGGCGGATGTTGGCGGCGTGCCGGATAAATCCTAGCGCGGCCAACAGGGTAAAGCCAATCACATGCGCCAACGGGTCCTGAGCCGGAGGTACGAAGACGAAGGCGTAGAGCGGCGACAAGGCCAGAGCAGTCAGGGCCGACAGAGAGGAAATGCGGAACAGGAACGCCACCACCAGCCAGGTCAAGCAGGCTGAAACGCCAACCGGCCAGGCGGTGACCAGAATGACGCCCAAGGTGGTGGCGACACCCTTGCCGCCCTTGAAGCGCAGCCAGACCGGGAAGTTGTGACCGACCACGGCGGCGCAGCCCGCGATCAGGGCGATGTCGCTGCCTGCCAGCACCAGGGCGATGGCGGCGGCAATGGCCCCCTTGCCCCCATCCAGCAGCAGGGTGGCCAGGGCCAGCCCCTTGCGTCCGGTGCGCAAAACATTGGTGGCCCCGATATTGCCGGACCCGATGGCGCGGATGTCGCCCAGGCCCGCCAGACGGGTCAGCACCAGACCGAAGGGGATCGAACCCAGCAGATAGCCGAGCACGACCGCCAGAAGGATGGGGAGCAGAGCGTCAGGCATCGGCGATGAACACCGGACGGCCGTCGATGACGGTGCGCACCACCAGCCCCTGCACAGGGCGACCGTCGAAGGGGGTGTTCTTCGACTTGCTGCGCATCTTCATGCGGCTGACCTTCCAGGCCCGGTCGGGGTTGAACACCACCAGATCGGCAGGCGCGCCCGCCTTCAGGCGGCCGGCATTCAGGCTCAACAGCTTGGCGGGGGCCCAGGTCAGGCGTTCGATCACCTGAAGCAGGCTGAGATGGCCGTTATGGAACAACTCCAGCGACACCGGCAGCAGGGTTTCCAACCCGACGCCGCCAAACGCGGCTTGGGCGAAGGGCAGGCGCTTGGAGTCCTGGTCCTGCGGCGCATGGTCCGATGCGATGACGTCGATGGTGCCGTCCTTGATGGCTTCCACCACGGCGCGGCGGTCGTCTTCCGAACGCAGCGGCGGCGACAGCTTGGCGAAGGTGCGGTAATCGCCGACCGCCAGTTCGTTCAGGGCGAAATAGGGCGGCGCGGTGTCGCAGGTCACCGACAGGCCGCGCGCCTTGGCGCGGCGGATGATTTCCAGCCCTTCGGCGGTGGCGACATGGGCGGCGTGATACCGCCCGCCGGTGATTTCCAGAATGCGGGTGTCGCGTTCCAGCATGATGGCTTCGGCGGCGGTGGGAATGCCAGCCAGACCCAAACGGGTTGCCATCTCGCCTTCGTTCATGACGCCGCCGCCCGCCAGATCGGGTTCTTCCGCATGCTGCACCAGCAGCACGCCGAAGGTGGCGGCATAGGACAGGGCGCGGCGCATGGTGCGGGCGTTCTTGATGGCCTTGACGCCATCGGTGAAGGCCAGCGCGCCCGCTTCGGCCAACATGCCGATCTCGGCCAGTTCCTCACCCTTCAGCCCCTTGGAAATGGCGCCATAGGGATAGACCTTGGTCAGGCCATTGAGACGGGCGCGGCGCGCCACGAATTCCAGGGTCGCCACATCGTCGATCACCGGATCGGTGTTGGGCAGGCAAACCATCGAGGTGACGCCCCCCGCGACGGCGGATTCACCGGCTGAACGCAGGGTTTCCTTATGTTCCTCGCCGGGTTCGCGGACCTGCACGCGCATGTCCACCAGACCGGGGGCCAGACAGTCACCGCCGCAATCGACGGTTTCGATGCCCGACGGCACCCCGCCCGAGAACAGGCCGGGGCCGACATCGACGATGAATTCGCCATCGGTCAGAACCGCGCCCTTGGCGTCAAGGCCGGTGGCGGGGTCGATCAGGCGCGCGTTCACATAGGCGACGCGGCCGGGATTACGGTTCGGCATCACTCACCCTTCGCCAAATTGTCAATCAGCAGATGCAGACAGGCCATGCGCACGGCAACGCCCATTTCCACCTGTTCGCGGATCACCGAACGTTCGACGTCATCGGCCAGATCGCTGTCGATTTCGACGCCGCGGTTCATCGGGCCGGGATGCATGATGAAGGCGTCGGGCTTGGCTTCCTTCAGCTTGTCGTAATCAAGGCCGAAGAAGTGGAAATATTCGCGGATCGAAGGGATGAAGCTGCCCTGCATGCGTTCGTTCTGCACGCGCAGCATCATCACCACATCGACGTCCTTCAGGCCCTTGCGCATGTCATAAAAGACTTCGACGCCCATCTGGTCGATCTTGCCGGGCAGCAGGGTGCGCGGCGCGACCACGCGCACATTCGCCCCCATGGCGTTCAGCAGATAGATGTTGGAGCGCGCGACGCGGCTATGGCGGACATCGCCGCAGATGGCGACGCTAAGACCGTCCAGATGGCCCTTGCGGCGGCGGATGGTCAGCGCGTCCAGCAGCGCCTGGGTCGGGTGTTCGTGCCAGCCGTCGCCCGCATTGACCACCGCGCAGTTGACCTTTTCCGACAACAGCTTGGCTGCGCCTGAATCGGCATGTCTGACCACCAGCGCATCGATATGCATGGCGTTCAGGGTCATGGCGGTGTCGATCAGGGTTTCGCCCTTGGCCACGGAACTGGCCGAGACCGCCATATTGATAACGTCGGCCCCCAGCCGCTTGCCTGCCAGTTCGAAGCTGGTGCGGGTGCGGGTCGAGTTCTCGAAGAACAAATTGATCACCGTCCGCCCGTGCAAGGAGTTCCCCTTGCGGTCATTGCCGCGGGAAACTTCGACGAAACGTTCGGATTGATCGAGAAGATAGGAGATTTCGAGCGGGGAAAGCCCCTCGATACCGAGCAGATGTCGGTGCGGATAGCGTGTATCGGTCATGAGCCGCGACTATACGAGGGGGGGCGGGCCGCGTAAAGGGCATGGAATGGGGAATAAATTAATCACAAGGCGCGTAAACT
>JASLCK010000408.1 GCA_030151865.1 Rhodospirillaceae bacterium
CTCGGCATCAGACTGTTGGCGGCGGCGTGACGGGAGGCTATCGCGGTACTCATCGCGCAACGCCGCGACGATGGCGCGCAACTCGACCGGCTCGCCGCCCCAATCCTGGCCGACGTGGCGTAGCGGGGAACCGATCTCGGCCATGGCCTGCTGCATGATGGTCGTTGCCACCGGCCGCTCGTCGTCATCCTCGTAGGTGCCCCAGGGGCATTTTGAGACGACGCCAGGGCGGTAATCGGGGTCGGCGCGCAGGGCGGCACAGATAAGGGCACGGGCCAGCCAAAACAACTTGCGCGGCTGCTTGTGGGCATTTGGGTTGGTGTTGACCGGCCGGGCCAGCCACCAAACGGCATGGTAGTGACCGCTGCGCGGATTGACCGAGACGACCGTCGGCGCGGGCAGGCCGCGCGCCACGAGGTCGGCCAGGAGGTCGGTGTCGTCGTGGTCCACGTCCACGACGATGGCGTTGTGGGCGTGCTCGCTGTCGTAGCTGATCCATCCGGCCGACAACGCTTTGCACAGCGGTTCATGCCACGACGACGCGGCGTCGGTCTTGAGCGAGCGCGAGACGCGGGGATGTCCGGGCATCAGCGGGACGATTAGTTCGGCCACCCTGGAGAGGTGCGGGGCGCGCTCATTGGCGGCGTCGATGGCGCGGCGGATGCTCGACTTGAGGCGGCCGTTCTTGTCGAGATTCCAGTACCCCGCCGGGCGGGCCGGGGTTTGGGGTGCTGGCGGGTAAAGCGGCACCACCGCGCCCGGCTGTTGTGGTGCATAGCTCGGCCGGGGTGGCAGTCGCCGTGGGACGACCGTGTCAACATTGTCAACAATTAGCGGAGAGGTGGGTGGTATCTGCGGCTGCGTGGTATCGCGCCGCGCCGTCATTACTGCCGCCGATGGGCGGCAAACTCTTGATAGATGTCAGAGAATGACATAGAATCTATCTCGTTTGCACAATGTGAACCGCCCCGGAGGCCCGGCAAGGCCATTGATGGGGCGGTTTTCATTTTCGCGTCACTTGCTCGCGGTGTCAAGCATCCCTGCTGGTGGGCTTTTTCGGCAGGGCGACGATTGGCAGATTATTGGCCGCGCGATCACGCCCCTGGTCGCCGGAACGGCACCACCGCGCCGTTGCCTTGCTGCACCGCTGCTTGGGCCTGCTGCCGCTCCACCTCGCGGGCGAGGGCGGCTTCGCGGGCACGGATTTGGGCGGCCCGCTCCTCGGGGGTCGGATTGTAGTATTTTTTCAGCACATTCAATGTCTTGTGGCCCGTTGTTGCAGAAAGCTCCAGGGCGTCCTTGTGGAGACGCGCAAGCCGCGTGGTAGCAACATGCCGCAAGTCGTGGAAAGTTAGGGAAATTTCCGCCTTTGCAGCCGCATCTCGGAACGCTTGGGACAGCATGTCCTTGGTGATGCCGTCGTCGCAGTCACCTTCGTCGGGCCAGCCGAACACCCAGCCGTCCGACCGCTGGGGCAGGGCCGCCCGCATCTCATCGATGAGGGCCCGTGCAGCGGCGGTCAAGGGCACGTCGCGCGCCTCCTCGTTCTTGGTGACGGGGAGGTGCGCGTGGGTCGGGTGGATGTGGCACCATTGCAGACGCCGGATTTCACCGGCGCGCATGGCGGTGGCGAGGGCCAGCCGTACGCACCACACGAGCCAGGGCGGCCCAGCCCGGCAGGCATCCAGCAGAGCGGCCTCGTCGGCATCGGTCAGCGTGGCCCAGCGGGCCGGACGCGCCTTCGGGCGGCGCAGATCGGTGACCGGGTTCGTCACTTGGTAGCCCCATTCGCTGATAGCCACCCGGAACACCGACGACAACAGGTTCATGCTGTTGGAGATGGTCGAGGGGGCCTTGCCTTCGGCCACCCGCCGGTCGCGCCACGCGGCGACGTCCGTTGACTTGACGGCCGTCAGTACCCAATCGGCCATGGGTTCGGCCAGCCACTGGTCAATACGGTTGCCCTCCTGGCGGGCGCCTTTCTTCGTGGGGGTGATTTTGTCCCGGTAGCGGGTCAGCAGATCGCGAAGCCTCGCTTTCCGCTCCTTCTCTTTGCCGACGTTCTCCTCGCCGTCGGAAATCTTACCCTCGAGCACGTCGGCCCACTTCTTGGCCTCGTCGAACGTCTCGAAGGTCTGGGAGAGGGGCTTGTGACCGGCACGGCGGATTTTTGCCCGCCACTGGCCTTCGCCGCGCTTTTCGATAGTTGCCATGGGACACCTTTTTTGGGACACGCCTGATAGGGTCAGTGTCCCAAATTGTCCCAAAAACTCAAGAAAAAACCGTTGTGCGCTGGCGGAAGGGGAGGGATTCGAACCCTCGGGAGCCTTGCAACTCCGGTGGTTTTCAAGACCACTGCATTAAACCGCTCTGCCACCCTTCCTCTGAAAACGTGTCCCATCCTTTGGTTTTCAAGACCGCTGCCTTAAACCACTCGGCCACCCATCCTTGGCGCATCCCGTGTCAGACGGGGTTTTCTGGTCAAAGATCAGAAAAAAGCGCGTCCGCGACAGAATTGTGTCGTGGACGCGCCTTAGATAGCGGTTTTAAGGCGATGCTGCAATCCCGCCGTTTCAAACTTTGACGCACATTCTGACATTTCCCCACAGGCGGCCGCGCACAAAGACCGGGGCGGAGATGTCTTTCAGGATCTGGAATTCATTGCCCAGATTGCGGCGGAAGGTTTGCACCAGAAACGGCTTGGTCGAAGCCCCGACACGGGCGGCGGTGCGGTCGCTGAAGCGCAGGCGATGGCGGGAATTCTGGGCGTTCCACACCGGATCATTCGGGCGAGGCGGTTGGGAATAGCGGCGGTTATGCACCGGCATATAGCCGTTGCGGTCGGTGATGGTGCACAAAATTACATCGGGCGTCATGGTGGACGGCGGCTCGATGATCGGCGGGGCAAAGCGTTCCACCAGGGACAGCCAGCGGGTGGTGAAGCGCGGCGGTTCGATCCCTGCGATTTGCTGATAATTCTCGTCAAACAGGGTTGTCATGTCGATCTCGCCCCGGTGCAGGGCCTGGTCCAATTCCGCTTCGACCTGCCGGGCGGTTTTGCGCACCACCTCGATATAAGGGGTGTCCGACGTTTCGATGCCGCTGCCCGCCAGAAGCTCGATCAGTTCTTCCCCCAGGTCCAACAACTGATAGGTGGCCTTGGCGACTTCCTCGGCATCGCGCTTGGACAGGTTCTCGTTGTCGCTGACCTTGCGGATTTCCTCGGCGACATTGGCGCATTGGGTGCGGTTGGCTGCGGCCTGATCGGCGATTTGGCTGACATTCCTGGCCACACCGGTCATGGCGGAACATATTTGCTCCAAGGTTTCCATGGCCGTACCAATGGCCCCGGTTCCACTTTTGGCCGAAGCCGCCGCCCCCGATGCGGCCCCGCTTTCATTGATCAGCGTGCTGATCTGCTGGCGCAACTCGGCGACGGTTTCCTGAATGCCCTTGACCATGTTGGCGGTGTGGCGCGACAGGGCCTTGACCTCGTTGGCGACCACGGTGAAGCCTTTGCCGGCATCGCCCGCGCGCGCCGCCTCGATCGTGGCGTTCAGGGCCAGCAGATTGGTCTGGCTGGCGACGGCCTCGATTTCCTTGGTGGCGCCGCTGACCTTGGCCAACGAGCTTTGCAGGCCCGGCAATTGGGCTTCGATCCGCGCCGTCCCTTCGACAAGGCCGAACACATCCTTCATGGCCGTTTGAATGGTGGCCTGGGATTGCATCATCTGGTCGGCCATGACTTGGGTGTCTGTCTTGGCTTGCGACGCCGCATCGGCAATTTTGACATTGGATTGCGCCATTTCGGCGGTGGCGGTGCTGATGGCCTCAAGTGACACTGTCTGGGCGGCGATCCGCTTGCTGACGTCATCAATTCTGCCTGCGATATCGGCGGCGTTGATCCCCAACTTGCTGCATCGGATCGCCAATGCATTGATCATTTCCGACAGTTCCAAATCGTCGGAAGACTCCGCCTTTAACAAGGCGTTCTGGCTGTTCATGGCAAAGCATCCCCGTTACTTTAATTTTTTATCACTTTGTTATAGCCGATAAACTAACGCAATGCGGAAGAAAAGCCTGGTCTTGGAAACAAGTTCCTGCACGGGTGGGGTGCCACATGCTCCCCCGGTATTTCTTACAGGGGGCTCGTATATGCCGAATGGGATAAGGTGGACCCTCTGAAAGGACGAAGGTATGGAACGCGCCTTTTTATATGTTGTGATCGCGTTATTGCTGGGCGCATTGGGGGGCAGCATTCTTCTTTCCATCTCCGCCCCGCCACCGCCGACGTTTCAAGGGGGCTCCAGGCCCTGATGCCGCTTGCGTCATCCCTTGCCATCTCTGGTTGGCAGGACTATGGATGATCGATGCTGTTTTTCCTGACCAAACTGATCTCGTTGATCGTCTCGCCCATGGGGTTTTTGCTGCTCCTGGCGGGTGTCGGCATCCTTTTGCTGTGGCGCAAGCGCTGGCGGCAGGGCAGGGCGGTGTTGTCCCTGTTTGCCGTTCTGGCGATTGCCTCGCCCTTCGTTAATGAATGGGCCCTGGGGCTGCTGGAACAGCGCTTTCCCCAGCCTGTTCTGCCCGAAAAGATCGATGGAATTATTATTCTGGGCGGTTCGGTCGATCCGATCCTCAGCGACGATCACGGGCAAACCGTGGTGATGGAAGCGGCATCCCGGCTGACCGAAGGGATTCGCTTGGCCAAGCGCCACCCGGAAGCCAAAGTGCTGTTTACCGGCGGGTCCGGGGTGGCGTCGCGCACGGCGTCCAGCGAAGCCCGTTATGTGGTGCCGTTGCTGGTCGATATGGGAATCCCCGCCGATCGGATCGTGATCGAGGATCAATCGCTCGATACGTATCAAAATGCCGTTTTCAGCAAGGAAATCGCCAAGCCGCAAATCGGCCAAACTTGGGTTTTGGTGACATCGGCCCGCCATATGCCCCGTTCGGTCGGCGTGTTTCGCAAGGTTGGCTGGCCGGTGATCGCCTATCCGGTTGATTATCAGACCACCAGCCAATCCTTTGCCGTGCGCCTGTCATCCCTGCGTTTGCCGCGTCTGGCGATCTATTCGCAGCCCGCCCATGAATGGCAGGGATTGCTGTTCTATTGGCTGACCGGGCGCACCGACAGCCTGTTCCCCGCACCCAAGGCTGGGGGCCAGGAAAACCCTTAAAAATTTGGCGCAGGGTTTTTACGTTGCGGGGGCGGAATGGCTGTGGCAGAACCAATCTCAGATCCGCTTGAAGCAAGGATGTGCAAAATGGCAAGGTGGGGTCTTGGAACCGTCGCCGGTGGGCTGACGGCCCTGTGGCTGAGCATCGGAACCGCCCTGGCCCAGCCAGAAAAGGACTTCCCGACCTGGCTGGCCGAGGTCAAGGCCGAAGCTGTCCAGAAAGGAATCAGCGAAGCCACGGTTTCCCAGGCTCTGGACGGGGTCCAACCGATCGATCGGGTGCTGGAACTGGACCGCAAGCAGCCGGAATTTACCCTGACATTTGATGAATATCTGGCCCGCGTCACCCCGCCCGCCCGCATCAAACAGGGCCGCACGCTGCTGGCCCAGAACAAAAAGCTTTTGCACGCCATTTCCGCCCAATATCAGGTTCCGCCCAATGTGGTGGTGGCGATGTGGGGCATCGAGACGGACTTTGGCCGTCTGACCGGCGGCTTCCAGGTGGTTCCGGCTCTGGCGACGCTGGCCTATGACGGGCGGCGCAGCCAGTATTTTCGGGGCGAGTTGATGAATGCGCTGACCATCATCGACAAAGGCATTCCGGCGGAACGGATGCGCGGGTCGTGGGCGGGCGCCATGGGGCAATGCCAGTTCATGCCGTCCACCTATCTGCGCTATGCCCGTCCCTGGCAGGGGAACGGTCCCGCCGATATCTGGACCAACCAGGCCGATGCCTTGGCTTCGGCGGCCAATTATCTGTCGTCCATCGGCTGGAACCCGCATCAAAGCTGGGGCAGGGCGGTTAAGCTGCCGCCGCACGGCATCGCCCCCCAACTGATCGGTCTGGACAACAAACGGTCGCTGAAGGAATGGTCCAAGCTGGGAATTCGTCTGCCCAACGGCAAGCCGTTGCCGAAAAGCGATATCGAAGCGTCGTTGATTCGGGCCGAAACCGGCAAGGGCGACGATGTGGGCGTCGGCAAACCCTATCTGGTTTACGATAATTTTCGCGTGATCATGAAGTGGAACCGCTCGACTTTCTTCGCTTTGGGTGCGGGAACCCTTGCCGACCGGCTTGCGAGTAAGTAACGTGTCCGCATCCGCTGTACCCCCGGTCGGGAGACGCTACTAGATGATGCGACGCCTGCCGCATGTCCGATTTTTGATGGTTCTGGCAAGCTGCGCCATTTTGGGAGCTTGTTCCGAGGCCAATCTGGCCTCCTACGCCGTAAAGGAAGCCGCTGACGGCTCCAAGGGCGGGGTCTATAAGGTCGGTAAGCCCTATCAGATTTCCGGCGTCTGGTACTATCCGGCGGAAGATTACAATTACAACGAAACCGGCGTGGCTTCGTGGTACGGCCCGGACTTCCATGGCAAATACACCGCCAACGGCGAAGTGTTTGACCAAAACGAAGTCACGGCGGCCCACCGTACCCTGCCGCTTCCCAGTTTCGTTCGCGTAACGAATTTGGATAACGGCCGTGTTCTGGTGGTCCGGGTCAATGACCGTGGTCCCTTTGCCCGTGGCCGCATTCTCGATTTGTCGCGCCGCGCCGCCCAATTGCTGGGAATCGAGGATCGCGGCACCGCCCGCGTGCGCGTCGAGATCATGGCCGAGGAAAGCCGCGCCCTGGCCATGAAGATGAAGTCCAATTCGGACGAACCGCCGGTCGAGGCCGCGCCGCGCGAAAGCGTCAAGGCGGAAAGCCTGCCCGCGCCCGGCAGCAAGGATGCGCCTAAGACGGTGTCGAAGGGTGAAGTGCAGGAACGCACCGCCTTGGGGCCGATGGCCGAACCGCAATTGGCAAGCCAGACCGTCAAGACCGTCGCCGTCAAGCCGACCCAGCTCTTTATTCAGACCGGGGCTTTTTCCCGTTACGACAACGCCAACCGCATGAGCGCGGCCCTGGCGTCGTTCGGCTCGGTTTCGGTCAGTCAAGTGACCTCGAAATCGGGCAACACCCTGTTTCG
>JASLCK010000348.1 GCA_030151865.1 Rhodospirillaceae bacterium
TCGTGCTGGGCCGTTCCAACATCGTCGGCAAGCCGATGGCGCAATTGCTGCTGCGGGAATCCGCCACGGTCACCATCGCCCACAGCCGCACCCATGATTTGCCCGGCGAATGCCGCAAGGCCGACATCGTGGTGGCTGCCGTCGGTCAGCCGGAAATGGTGCGCGGTGACTGGATCAAGCCGGGTGCGACCGTGATCGATGTGGGTATCAACCGCGTGCCCGCCGCCGAAGCGGGCAAGACCCGTCTGGTGGGCGACGTCAATTTCGCTGAAGCGGCCCAGGTGGCGGGTGCCATCACCCCGGTTCCGGGCGGTGTCGGTCCGATGACCATCGCGGTTCTGCTGCGCAATGCCCTGGAAGCGACCTGCGTGCAGAACGGCATTCCCTTTACCGAAGTGCTGTAACGGCTGAAACGGCGTCATCGCCGAATACGCAGCTCTTTTGACTTCCCAAAAAAGCGAGAGCCGCTTCCGTGGTAACGGAAGCGGCTCTCAACGTTGAGGGGGCTTTCCCTTATTGCAGCCGAGCTGCGATCCAGGCAGCCAAACGGTCGGCGACCTCGGCCTTGGTCAAGACGGGCCAGCTGTCGATTGCGTTTTTTTCCACCAGATGCACGCTGTTGTGGTCGCCGCCAAAAGTGCCGCTGGCGGGCGAGACGTCATTGGCGACAATCACGTCGCAGCCCTTTTTATCCAGCTTGATGCGGGCATGCTCGATCAGCTTTTCCGTCTCGGCGGCAAAGCCGACCACCAGACGGGGGCGCTGCGGGGAGGGGGCTGACAACGTGGCTAAGATATCGGGATTGGGGGCCAGCTCGATGGTGGGCGGCGGTGCGCCGGGGGCCTTCTTGCGCTTTTCCGTTGCCGGGTTGAGCACGGTCCAGTCGGCCACGGCGGCTGCACAGACAACGATGTCGGCGGGCAGGGCGTTCTGACAGGCCGCCAGCATCTCTCGCGCACTTTCGACTTTGACCACCTGCACCCCCTTGGGGTCGGGCAAAACCACCGGGCCGCTGACCAGAGTGACGCGGGCACCCAGCTTGGCCAGGGCGGCGGCGATGGCATGACCCTGTTTACCCGACGAACGATTGGCGATAAAGCGCACCGGGTCGATGGGTTCGACAGTGGGGCCGCTGGTGACCAGGGCATGCAGTCCGTTCAACGGTCTTGGCTGTTCGGCATTTTGCAAAATGGCGGCAATGGCTGCGATGATGTCTTGCACTTCGGCCAGACGACCGCTGCCCACTTCGCCGCAGGCCAAATCCCCGGCGGCGGGGCCGACGCGGTGCACGCCCCGGCTTTCCAGGGTGGCGATGTTGGCCTGGGTGGCCGGGTGGTTCCACATGAAGACATTCATCGTCGGGGCCACCAGCACCGGCTTGTCGGTGGCCAGCAACAGGGTCGATGCCAGATCGTCGGCCAGACCGGCGGCCATCTTGGCCAGCAAATCGGCGGTGGCCGGGGCGACCACCACCAGATCGGCTTCCCGCGACAGACGGATATGGCCCATTTCCGATTCGTCGGTCAGCGAAAACATGTCCTGATAAACCTTGTCTTCCGACAGGGCCGAGACGCTGAGCGGGGTGACGAACTGGGCTCCGCCCGCCGTCAGCACGCACCGCACCGAAGCGCCGCGTTCGCGCAGGCGGCGGATCAGATCCAGGCTTTTATAGGCGGCAATGCCGCCCGCGATGATCAGCAGAACGCGCTTTCCGGCCAGAACGGCGGCATGATCGGCAAGAGACACGAGCAAATCTCCCAGCATTGCGGCCGGTACGGTAAGCCGCAATTCTGGCTTTGCGCAAGCGAAAGCCGATCCTCAGGCCTGTCTCGCCACACTTCGCAGGTCATCGGGACGGGCCGTCTGCTGTTGGCAGGCGCAGCCGTAATAGCCGTTCAAACTGCCCGCCAGTCCGAATCGGCAAGGAATGCGCCCGGTCAGCATCAGATCGGCGATGGCGCCTTCGTCCAACGGTTGGTTGGGGTCGTCGTGGCAAACCACGGAAGCCCAGGCAATGGCGCCAGGGTCTAGATTGGGCACTTGAGCGGTGAGTTTGTTGATGACTGTTAAAACCAGATCGGGGAAATCAGCGCGGGCTTGCTCAAAGGAGATCGGCGTCATGGCACCCTCCCACACGCGGTGGTCAGTCTCTGAACTTTTGACTCTAGCATAATCGCTCTGGTTGTCGGGTGGGGGCCGTTGGTCGCCTATCCATCAAGATAGGTGCGCCCGCCCTTGGCCTGTGCATCAGGGCGGGCCATAATGACGGCGGGCAAGTGGGAAGCTGATCCATGACTGATGAAACCGTATTGCCGTCCCTGGCCGACGCCGCCCGCGCGTTGTCGGCCACCGGACTGTTTGCCGCCTTGGGGCCTGATTTGGCCGGGGAAATCCTGGCGCAGGGCCAGGAAGTCACTTTGGCTGCCGATGAATTGCTGTTCCGTCAGGGCGACAACGGCGATTGCGCTTTTCTGGTTCTGGATGGTGCGTTGGAAGTTCTGGTGGGTGTCGGCGGACATCGCATCAGCATGGCGTTGCTGGGGCCGAACCAATTGGTGGGCGAAATTGCTGTTTTCGCCAAGCAGCCCCGTACCGCCACCGTGATCGCCCGCCAGCCGTCGCGACTGTTGCGGCTGGATGGGGATGTGGTGGTGGGAATGATTGCCCGCCATCCCGATGCCGGGGCGGCGGTGATCGCCGATCTGGGGCGGCGTCTGTCCATGGTCAATCAGCCCTTGGCCTATCTGTCCATCGCAGCCCGGGCTTTCTCGGAAGAAGATTTGGACGCGGGCGAACTGGCTGCGCTGGAGGATCAGGCGGGGGAGTTGGGGCAGTTCGCCCATTCCCTGCGGGAAATGATCGCCGCCATTCAGGCCCGTCAGACCCATCGGCGCGAAATGGAACTGGCGGCGCGCATTCAGCAATCCCTGCTGCCTGCCGTCAAAAGTGCTGCTCCAGTCAATCCGCTGGCGGCACCGTGCGCTGCCGATCAGCCGGTGATGCGCAGTGTCAGTGAGGGGCCTTACAGCATCAGCGCCTATATGCGTCCAACCCGCGAGGTGGGCGGCGATCTCTATGATTTCTTCAAGATCGATCCCGGCCATCTGGCTTTTACGGTGGCCGATGTGTCGGGCAAGGGGGTGCCTGCCTCGCTGTTCATGGCGATGTTTCGCACCGTGGTCAAGGCGGTGGCTTTGCCCGGCATGGGGCCAGACCAGATCATTGGACGGGTCAATGCCATTTTGGCCGCCGACAACAGCGCCTGCATGTTCGTGACCGTGTTTTTCGGGGTCTTGGATCTGTCCACCGGGCGCATGGAATATGTCAGCGCCGGGCATAACCCGCCCTATGTCCTGAAAACCGACGGCACCCGCCGGTCCTTGCCGTCCACCGCCATTCCGGTCGGCATTATTCCCGATATGTCCTTTCCGCCCGAACCTTTGGCGCTGTGGCCAGGGGACCGTCTGTTCCTTTACACCGATGGCGTGACCGAAGCCTGTGCGGCCAGTGGCGAGCAGTTCGGCGAAGACCGTCTGGAAGCCCTGTTGCAGAATTTGGGGGACAGCCGTCCCGATCAATTGGTTGAACAGGTGGTGGCCGAGGTGGACCGTTTCTCGACCGGAACGGATCAGTTCGACGATATCACCTGTCTGGCTTTGTCCTGGAAGCCCTGACAGGGCAGGGGGAAAAGCCGCTGGCCCCAGGGAAACGAAGCGGCTAAGGTGATCGCGACTTCAATGGGGAAAAGTCGTGGCGCAGTCACAGTTTCTGGCGGTTTGGGGCAAGCCGGTTCTGATGCTTCTGGATCATGGTCCGTTTCCCGGCCGGGCAGCGGCTTTGTACCGTTGGCTGGTGATGCTGGCCGCCGCCGTGGCAACCGCCGTGCAGGTGGTTGGCACCGTGGATGGTCAGCCGTTTTTCCGCTCGACCTCTGGCATGGCGGCGGAAACGATCTGCGTTTTTATTCTTTCCATCGATCTGGTTTTGCAGGTTGTGCGGGCTTTGGCGTCCTGCCCCGAGGGAGGGCGCCCGGTTCAGTCCCTGCGCCGCTATCTGACCAGTCCCTACGGCCTGATTGATCAGATCGCCGTTCTGCCGTTTTGGATCGGTTTGCTGGTAGGGCTTTCCGACGATCTGGATACCGTGTTCGGGGTGGTGCGCTTTTTGAAGCTGGCCCGTTATTCCCCGGCTTTGGAAACCTTAGGGTCGGTGGTTCGCCGCGAGGGACGTCCCTTGCAATCGGCGACGTTCATCATGGCGCTGCTGATGCTGGGAACCTCCACCTGTCTTTATCTGGTGGAACGGGCCATCAATCCCGACGCTTTCGGCAGCATTCCGCAAGCCATGTGGTGGAGTGTGGCGACCCTGACCACACTGGGTTATGGCGATGCGGTGCCGATTTCTCCGCTGGGCAAGCTGTTGGGCGGGGCCACCGCGCTGCTGGGGGTGGGGATGTTCGCCTTGCCAGCATCCATTCTGGCGACCGGCTTTGCCGAGGAAGTGCGCCGCCGAGACTTTCTGACCACCTGGCGCATGGTGGCCAAGGTGCCGTTTTTTATTGGTCTGGATGCCGATCAGATCGCAGGGATTACCGCGCTCCTGAAGTTTTTTGCCGCCGCCCCCGGTGATGTGCTGATCCGGCGCGGTGATCTGGGCGACCGCATGTTCTTCATCGTCAGCGGCGTGGTGTCGGTGGATTTCGGCGGGGCTCGCCCGGTCGAATTGAAGGATGGGGATTTCTTCGGCGAGATCGCCCTGTTGCGCCATACTCCGCGGACCGCCACGGTGACGGCGGCCAGCCGCTGCCAATTGCTGATTTTGGACGTGCGGGATTTCCGCCGGTTCATCGGAGCCAATCCCAGGATTGCTGAGCAAATCTCGGAAACCGCCAAACAGCGCCTGTCGGAGCAGAACGGTTTGGAAAACCCGTCTGTTTAGGCCATTGCGCAAGGCGGTGAGATTATCTTAATGGTTGGGAAATCATTTGCCGCCTTTCCCCTTGGGCCAGCCATGGTAAATTCCTCTCTGGGTTTTGCCCGTGAAGCCTTTTCCCTGAATGCCCAAAGTGGGCGCGTTTGACCTCTGATCGAAACTATCCTCATGGCCGACGATACACCCGAACAGAACGCCACGCCTGTTGAAGCCAAGGACGACCGTCCTTGTGTCACCTTTGAGCATGCTTTTTTCAATAAGCTGGAAGACGCATTCTTTCAGCGCTCCGACATGACCGGCGAACCGGTCATGGTTATCAAGTTCGCCAAGAACGAAGTGTCGCTTCCCTTCAAAGGCATCCGCAAGGAATTCGGACTGGCCGAGGATGGGGCCGATTCCAAAATGCTCGATCAGGTGGCGATTGCGCTCAAATTTGTAAAAGGCGTGCGCATCGGCGATCAATTGCCCAAGGAAATGTTCTCGCGCGAGGCATCGTGGCAGTTGTCGCAACGTCACGTCACCATCGCCTATCAGCGCATCAGCGTGCAGTTGGTCAACTGGATGACCGGCGGCCAGAACCTGATCACCGACCCAGAGGAATTGCTGCAACTGGCGGCGGATCCCCAGATCAAAAAGACCGTCAACAAGGCCTTTGGCGAGGCGGCGGAAAAGCTTGGACTGGGGC
>JASLCK010000378.1 GCA_030151865.1 Rhodospirillaceae bacterium
AATCAAAAACGCAACCCATCCGGGGCAAACCCGGCCACGGATAAGCATTTAGGGGGTAGAAACATGGCGACCTATATCGGTGCTATCGACCAAGGCACCACCAGTTCCCGCTTCATCGTTTTCGACCGAACCGGCCGTATCGTCAGCGTCGCGCAGAAAGAGCACGAGCAGATTTATCCCAAGCCGGGCTGGGTCGAGCACGATCCCGCTGAAATCTGGCGTCGCCTTGAAGAAGTGATTACTGAAGCCATGGCGGCCAAGGGTCTGCGTCCCAGCGATCTGGCGGCCATCGGCATTACCAACCAGCGCGAAACCACGGTGGTCTGGAACAAGAAAACCGGCCAAGCCGTCTATAACGCCATCGTCTGGCAGGATACCCGCGTCGGCGACGTGCTGCCGCAGTTCGAAGCCAAGGGCGGCCAAGACCGCTACCGCGCCAAGACCGGCCTGCCGCTGGCAACCTATTTCAGCGGTCTGAAGATCCGCTGGGTGCTGGAAAACGTCCCCGGCGCGCGGGAAGCCGCCGAAGCGGGCGATCTGCTGTTCGGCAACATCGACACCTTCGTGATCTGGAACCTGAGCGGCGGCGTCAAGGGCGGCGTGCATGTGACCGACGTCACCAATGCCAGCCGTACCCAGTTGATGAATCTGGCCACCTTGCAGTGGGACGATGAAATCCTGGCCGACTTCGGCATTCCGAAGAAGATGCTGCCGGAAATCCGTTCCAGCTCGGAAGTTTATGCCAAGGCCGTTTTCGCCCCGGTGGCGGGCGTGCCGATCGCAGGCGATCTGGGCGACCAGCAAGCCGCCCTGTTCGGTCAGACCTGCTTCAAGCCCGGCGAAGCCAAGAACACCTATGGCACCGGCTGCTTCATGCTGATGAACACCGGCGAAAAGGCCGTTCCCTCCAAGCATGGCCTGCTGACCACTGTCGGCTACAAGATCGGCGACAAGCCCGCCGTCTATGCCCTGGAAGGGTCGATCGCCATCACCGGCGCGCTGGTGCAGTGGCTGCGCGACAATCTGAACATCATTGAAAAGAGCACCGACATCGAGCCCTTGGCCCGCACGGTCAACGACAATGGCGGCGTTTACTTCGTCCCGGCCTTCTCGGGCCTTTATGCACCTTATTGGAAGGACAGCGCCCGCGGGGTGATCGCTGGTCTGACCCGTTTCGTCAATAAGGGCCACATCGCCCGCGCCGTTCTGGAAGCCACCGCCTTCCAGGTACGCGAAGTGCTGGACGCCATGGAACAGGATTCCGGCATTGCCCTGGACAATCTGCGCACCGATGGCGGCATGACCGTCAACCATCTGCTGATGCAGTTCCAGTCCAACATTCTGAACCGTCCGGTGGTGCGCCCCGTGGTTCTGGAAACCACTGCCCTGGGTGCGGCCTATGCCGCCGGTCTGGCCGTCGGCTTCTTTAAGGACACCGACGAACTGGTGGCCAACTGGGCCGAAGATCACCGCTGGAACCCGTCCATGGACGCCGATAAGCGCGACGCGCTCTATCACTTCTGGAAGAAGGCCGTGACCCGGACCTTCGACTGGATTGAATAATCAAGGAGGATGCAATCATGACCGGACCCGTCTTTGGTGAATTTTTCGGAACCATGATCCTCATCCTTCTGGGTGACGGTGTTGTGGCCAACGTGCTGCTGAACAAGTCCAAGGGCCAGAACAGCGGCTGGATCGTCATTACCGCCGGGTGGGGCCTGGCCGTCCTGGCGGGCATCCTTGCCAGCCTGGGTGTTGGCGGCGTGGCGCATTTGAACCCCGCCGTGACCGTCGCCCTGGCGATCAATTCCGGCGATTACAGCCATGTGGTGCCTTATATCGCGGCCCAGGTGGTTGGCGGTTTTGCCGGTGCCGCCCTGGTATGGCTGGTCTATCTGCCCCATTGGTCGCAGACCGAAGATGCCGGGCTTAAGCTGGCGATCTTCTCGACCGGCCCCGCCATCCGCAACATTCCCTGCAATGCCTTGACCGAATTCCTGGTGACCATCGTTCTGGTGGTGGTCGGTTTCGCCATCGGCTCCAAGGGCGTGTCGGCGGCTGGTCTGCCCGGCGGCTTTGGTCCTTATCTGTGGGGCATGCTGGTGTGGAGCCTTGGTCTGTCGTTGGGTGGCCCGACCGGGTACGCCATCAACCCGGCCCGTGACCTTGGTCCGCGTATCGCGCACCAACTGTTGCCTATCGCTGGCAAAGGCACATCGGATTGGGGCTATGCCCTGGTCCCGGTGATTGCTCCGTTGGCTGGCGGTGTGGTCGGTGCGGTGATCTGCAAGCTGACCGGCATCGCGTAAACATCCCTGTGCCCCGGCGTCGCATCGACGCCGGGGCGTTGTTTTTCCCGCCTCCCTCCCCTCGCATCCTCCAAGGAGGAGTGTCATGAAAAAACTCATCAACGCGCCCGAAAATGTGGTGCGGGAAGCTTTGGAAGGCATGTTGGCCGCCCATGGCGACCGGTTGCGGATTTCCTTTGATCCCTTCTACATCGCCCGTAAGGATGCCCCAGTGGCGGGCAAGGTCGCCCTGATCTCGGGCGGCGGCAGCGGGCACGAACCGATGCATGGCGGTTTTGTCGGCCAGGGTATGTTGGACGCCGCTTGTCCGGGCCATGTCTTCACCAGCCCGACCCCCGACCAGATGTATGAAGCGGGCAAGGCCGTCAACGGCGGCGCGGGTGTGTTGCAAATCGTCAAGAATTACACCGGCGACGTCATGAACTTCGAGATGGCTGCCGACATGCTGCGCGACGAAGGTATCGCGGTGGAATCGGTGTTGACCGATGACGACGTGGCCGTCGAAGACAGCCTTTATACCGCCGGGCGGCGTGGTGTCGGCCTGACGGTGCTGATGGAAAAGCTGCTGGGCGCGGCAGCGCAAAAGGGTATGGATTTGGCCGCGTTAAAGGCGCTGGGCGAAACCATCCGCGCCTCGGGCCGCAGCATGGGCATGGCCTTAAGTCCCTGTACCGTGCCGCATCTGGGCAAACCGTCCTTTGAACTAGCCGATAACGAAATGGAAGTCGGCATCGGCATTCATGGCGAACCGGGCCGACACCGCGTTCCCGTCGCCAGCGCCGATGAAATCGCCGCCATGCTGATGGAACCGGTCCTGACCGACCTGCCCTTCAAATCTGGCGACAAGATCATCCTGTTTGTCAACGGCATGGGCGGCACTCCGCTGATCGAGCTTTACATTATCTATCGCAAGGCCGCCGAAATCGCCGCCAAGCATGGCCTGACCATCTGCCGATCGTTGGTTGGCAGCTATATCACCAGCCTGGAAATGGCCGGTACTTCGGTAACGGCCCTGCGTTGCGACGACGCTCTGATTGGCCTGTGGGACGAGCCTGTCAACACTCCCGCCCTACGCTGGGGCGTTTAATTTCTCCCCCTCACTGCCCGCGCTCTCCTTGCTGGAGAGTGCGGGCTTTCTTTCCCCTATCCTCCTCTCCACCCTCTTCCCTGTTCCTTTATCGCCGCGAGGTCGCCATGTCCGCCTTCACCCTGTCCCAGGCTCAGGCCTGGATCGCCAACGCCGCCCAAAGCATCGAAGCCAATTCTGCCCGGCTGAGCGAACTGGACGCCGCCATTGGTGACGGTGATCATGGGGCCAACATGGCGCGCGGCATGGGCGCGGTAACCACCAAGCTGAACGCCACCACTTCCGCCGATCTGGCCGGGCTGTTCAAAACCATCGGCATGACCCTGCTGTCGAGCGTCGGCGGCGCGTCGGGGCCGCTTTATGGCGGTTTCTTTCTGGAACTGGCCAAGCAAAGTGCTGGCAAAACCGAACTGGACGCCCCCGCCCTGGCCGCCCTGCTGGGGGCCGGTCTGGGTGATATCCGCCGTCGCGGCAAGGCTGAACCCGGTGACAAGACCATGGTGGACGCCCTGATTCCCGCCATCGACGCCCTGGCTGCCGCCACCGATCTGGCCAGCGGCACCGCCAAAGCCGCCGAAGCCGCCCGCGCCGCCGCCACCGCCACCGCGCCGCTGCTGGCCCGCAAGGGCCGTGCTTCCTACCTGGGGGAACGCAGCATCGGTCATGAAGACCCCGGAGCCAATTCGGTGGCGCTTTTGTTTGCCGCGCTGGCCCAAGCCTGCGCCTGAGCCAAGAGAGGAGCGCGCCATGATCGGCATTGTCCTGGTGTCCCACAGCAAGGCTTTGGCCACCGCCTTGGCCGATCTGGTGGCGCAAATGGTGGGCCCAGATTTCCCGGTGGCGATTGCCGCCGGGGTCGGCGACGACTTCGCCGAACTGGGCACCGACGCCGTCCATATTTCCGAAGTGATGCGGTCGTTTTGCGATAGCGACGGCGCGGTGGTCCTGATGGATTTGGGCAGCGCCGTGCTGTCGGCGCAAACCGCGCTGGAACTTCTGCAAGCCGATGACGTCCCAGACGCCACAGAAAAAATCCGACTTGTCGCAGCGCCCCTGGTGGAAGCTGCGGTCGCCGCATCCGTCATTGCCAAGGCCGGGGCCGATCTGAACACCGTCGTTGCCGAGGCCATGACCGCCCTGGCCCCCAAGCTGGATCAGTTAGACGATGGTTCGGCCCCACCTGCCGAGGCTGCGGCCTCCATGGCTGAAGCCGCCATCACCATCGAAACCGAGATCGCCAATCCCAACGGCCTACATGCCCGTCCCGCCGCCACTTTGGTCCAGGCCATGGCGGCGTTTAAGGCCGATGTCACCTTGGAGAACCTGACCGCTGGACGTGGCCCGGCATCAGCCCGCAGTCTGACCGCCGTGGCGCTGGTCCAGGCCCGACGCGGCGATAAGGTCCGGTTCAATCTGGGTGGTTCCGATGCTGATGCCGCCGCCCAGCGCTTACGGGCCTTGATTGCCGATCACTTTGGCGAAGCCGATCTGGTGGCAGCTCCGCCCACGGATAGAGCCCCCGCCCCCGAGCCCAGCGAAGCCAGTCAACCTGTCGGCGTTTCGGAAGGGGTAGCGATTGGCCCGGTGCTGCCCTTGTCGTCGGTTCTGCCCGAACCGCCCGCCACCGCCCCCGGTACCCCGGCCGAGGAACTGGAACGGCTGAATACCGCTCTGGTGCAAATTGCGGGCGAATTGCGCCGTCCGACCGGCCTGGATGCCAAGAACGCCGCCATCTTTGCTGCCCAAGCCCTGATGCTGGAAGACCCTGCTTTGTTGGACCCGGTGCGTGACCGTATCCACCAAGGCCAAGCTTCGGCGCAACAGGCCTGGACCGATGCCGCCTTGGGGATTGCCGCTCAATATGCGGCGATGGAAGACCCCTATATGCGTGCCCGCGCCGCCGATCTGCGCGACATCGCCCGTCGGGTCGCCCATGCCATGGTCGGCGGCGGGGCCTTGGCCCCTATCGTACCAACTCCCCCAGCTATTTTGCTGACCGACGAATTGCTGCCCAGCGAAGCCCTGGCCTGTCGCCCCGGCGCGGTGTTGGGCATCCTGGCGCGACGCGGCAGCCCCACTGCCCATGCCGCCATCCTGATCCGTGGCCTTGGCATTCCCATGATTGTCGGTGCCCCGGTCGAACGCCTGATCAATGCCGCCTGTGTCGCCATGGACGGCGCCAGTGGCGAAGTCTGGATCAATCCCGGAGAGGCTGAACGCACCCTGATCGACAGCCGCCGCACGGCATTGGACCAAGTGCGGGCCGCCGACCGTGTGGCCGGGCAAGCGCCCGCGGTCACTCAGGACGGCACCGCCGTGGAAATCCTGGCCAACGTCTCCAGCCCTGCCGACTCGGCTGCTGCCCGTGACAACGGGGCTGAAGGAGTGGGATTGCTGCGCAGCGAGTTCGCTTATCTGGCCTTTCAACAAATCCCCAGCGAGGACGAACAAACTGCCGCCCTGGCGGAAATCCTGGCTCCGCTCGGCAATGGCCCGGTGGTCATCCGCACCCCTGATATCGGGGCCGACAAACCGGCGGTCTATATGCCGACGCGGATCGAGCAGAACCCCTTCCTGGGGGTGCGGGGTCTGCGGTTATCATTGCGCGATCCTGAGTTTTTCGCCTCGAACCTGCGGGCCATCCTGCGCGCCGGGTTAGGCCGCGATGTCTGGATCATGCTGCCCATGGTCACGTTACCCCAGGAAGTGGACCGCGCCCGGACTCTGCTGGATCAGGCTCATGCCGATCTGTTGGCCCGCGCCGTTCCTCACGCTTGGCCGGTACGCCTGGGCATGATGGTGGAAGTGCCTGCCGCCGCCCTGACCATCGACGCCTTCTTCGACAAGGTGGACTTTTTGTCGGTTGGCACCAACGACCTGACTCAGTATCTGCTGGCAGCGGAACGGGGCAACAGTGACCTCGGCGACCTGCAAGACCCCACCCATCCAGCCTTGCTGCGGGTCATCGCCGATCTATGCGACCGGGCCGACCAGGCGGGCTGCCATGTCTCGGTCTGCGGCGATGCCGCCTCGATCCCTGATGCGGCAATGCTGTTGCTGCAAGCGGGTGTGCGTTCCCTCAGCGTGCGGCCCAACAAAATCGGCGCGCTGAAAACCCGCATCCGTCAATACAGCCTGACCGAACCAAACTGATCACAGCCTTCCTCCACCCAAACGTCTTGTGCCCCATGGCGGCAAGACGTTTGGGTACGGCTGCGTTATGCTGGATCGAATAAGCGAGTTTGCCCTTTGGGGACCTGAAGATGCGGCGGAAATTTTTGAACCTGTCGGGCATTACCGCCATCGAACGGCATCAAGCCATCTCGGCAGCTTCAGACGCCATCACCGCAGGCGGCGGCTGGATCATCGACCACACTCTGTTTTCCAACATGATGGCGACAATCCGCTTTTCCCTGCCGCCGGACGGCCAAGGGATTTTGCAAAAGCAGATCGAAGCCGCCGACATCCACTTGGACGCCGATAGCTCTGCCGCACTGAACCAGATCAGCCCCAGTACCCAAGACGAAATCCTGGGTGCACTCAATCTGACCTTTGTTCACCACGAGCCCGATCTGCGCATGGAAATTCCAGCGGTTCCAGGCTGAAACCGCTGCACCAATAGTACGCCTGATCATGATTGGAAATGGCGTCCCGGAAGGGATTCGAACCCCTGACCTACGGTTTAGGAAACCGTTGCTCTATCCTGCTGA
>JASLCK010000380.1 GCA_030151865.1 Rhodospirillaceae bacterium
TACATGGCGCCGATGCTGGTCAGCATGACGTTGGTGCCCAGGGTGAACATCGACCCCAAATTCATGAAGCCGTCGCCGCGCGATCCGCGCAGCAGCGACTGACGGATGGTGCGGGCCTGACGTTCGTCCCACATGGGGCGGACGGATCGTTCCAAGGCCAGCGATTTGATGGTGGTGCGCCCGGCGATCATCTCGGCCAACAGGGTGTCGCGGCTGACCTGACGGCTTTTCTCGGTATCGGCGGCGTCGCTCAGGCTGGTGCCCGAACGCCAAGCCAGCCACAGAAACAGCGGAAAGACGCAGACGAAGGCCCAGGCCACCGGCTCGGCCACCGCAAAGATCACCACCAGGAACAGCAGGATGAACGGCAGATCGATCAGCAAAAGCGCGGTCGAGCCCGACAATGTGTTGCGGATCACATCGACATCGCGGAACAGCAATTGCCAATAAGCCGACGGGCGGCTTTCCAGGGTGCGCAAGGGCAGGGCCATCAGCTTGTCGAACAGCTTTTCCCCAACCTCGACATCAATGCGAAGCGCCACCGTCTGCATGATGCGCGCCCGCGTCTGACGCAGCACGAAGTCGAAGACCAGCAGCAGCCCCATGCCGATCACCAGCCCCTTCAAGGTGCTGATGCCCTGATGGGCCACCACCCGGTCATAGACCTGCTGGATGAAGATGGGGACACCCAGGGCCAGGGCGTTGACGAACAGCGAAATCGCCAGAAGTTCGCGCAACACCGGCTTGATGGGTTCGACGATCGGCAAAAGCCAAGGCTGGATAAAGCGTTTCATGGAGATCATTTCCCGCATCACCGCCGGTTGATGCAAACAAAAAAGTTCGGATTGGTATAAGGGTTGATGTAGCTTTCCCAAAGTTTATTGATCCTGGGGGAAATAGTCATGGCGGTTGGGGCTGCCTTACGCCGGGTTTTCACCCGCGCTGCCTGGAAGAACGCTCTGGCGGGCGGTCGGTTGATCGGCCTGACGGTGATGCTGGTGCTGCTGACCTTGCGCGGTGCCGATCCGGTTCTGATGGCCGGCATGCGCGCCCGTGTGTTCGACTTTTACCAGACCCTGAAACCGCGCCCGGTGCCTGCCGAACGTCCGGTGATGATCGTCGATTTGGACGATGACAGCTTGGCCGAGATCGGCCAATGGCCATGGCCGCGCACCATCATGGCGCAATTGGTGGACAATCTGACCCAGGCTGGGGCCGTGGCGATCGGCTTCGATATTGTCTTTGCCGAACCTGACCGCATGTCGCCCGCCCAGGTGGCGCAAACGCTGCCGGGGCTGGACGATGCTACCCGCGCCCGCCTGTCGGCCATGCCGTCCAATGACAAAGTGCTGGCCGAGGCCATGCGACGTGGCCGCGTGGTGGTGGGGCAACCGGGTATCGATCTGCCGCCCCGGCGCACCGACAATCTGCCGCCGGTGCCAACTGTGGCGGCTTTGGGCGGTGATCCACGCCCCAATCTGACCTATTTCCGCTCGATCCTGCGCAATACCAGCGATATCGACTTTGCGGCGTCGGGTTGGGGGGTGTTCTCGGTCAATTCCGACGAATCCGACGGCGTGGTGCGCCGGGTGCCCGCCATAGTCACCGACGGTGAAAATATTTATCCGACCTTATCCCTGGAAATGCTGCGCATCGCCACCGCCAACCAAAGTTTGGCGGTCAAGTCCAACCCCGATGGGGTGGTGGGCGTGGTGGTGCGCCCCAATCTGGTCAAGACCGACGAACAGGGCCGCATCTGGCTTTACGCCGCCCATCATGATCCGTTGAAGTATGTTTCCGCCCGCGATGTGCTGAAGAAGAGCTTTGATCCGGCGCGGGTGGCGGGCAAGCTGGTGGTGGTCGGTACGTCCGCAGCCGGGTTGCAAGATATCCGGTCCATCGCGGTGGAGCGCTTCATCCCCGGGGTGGAACTGCACGCCCAGATCATCGAAACCGTGCTGTACGGCATGCAGTTGTCGTCGCCCGGCGATGCCAAGGGGGTGGAAATGACCACCGCCATGTTGGGCGCGCTGTTGATGATCGTGCTGGTACCCTTGGTGGGGGCGCGCTGGACCTTGGCGCTGTTCGTGCTGTCGGCGGCGGGGTTGGGCGGGCTGTCTTGGTACAAGTTCGCGGTGGAACGGCTGCTTTACGATCCGGTCTTCCCCATTGCCACGACCCTGATCACCTTCATGCTGATGACCTATGTCAGCTATGCCCGCGAAGAAGCGCAAAAGCGTCAGGTGCGCGGCGCGTTCAGCCGCTATATGTCGCCCGCCCTGGTGGAACAGTTGGCGGCGGACCCGACCCGTCTGCGGCTGGGCGGCGAAACCCGCGACATGACCCTGCTGTTTTGCGACATTCGCGGCTTTACCACCATTTCCGAATCCTTTGGCGAGGATGCGCAAGGGCTGACCAAGCTGATCAACCGGTTCCTGACGCCGATGACCGATGTGATCCTGGAACGCCAGGGCACCATCGACAAATATATGGGCGACTGCATCATGGCGTTCTGGAACGCGCCGTTGGACGACCCCGACCATGCCGCCAATGCCTGCGCCGCCGCCCTGAAGATGCAGCAGGATCTGGCCCCGGTGAACGCCCGCTTGGAAGAACAGGCCAAGGCGGAAAACCGCCGTCATGTCCCCATCAATATCGGCATCGGCCTGAACAGCGGCGATGTAGTGGTGGGCAACATGGGGTCTGACCAGCGCTTCGACTATTCGGTTCTGGGCGACAACGTCAATCTGGCGTCCCGCCTGGAAGGCCAGTCGAAGAGCTATGGCGTCACCGTGGTGATCGGCGAGAACACCCGCCAGCGCGCGCCCCATTTCGCCTGCCTGGAACTGGATCTGATCAAGGTCAAGGGCAAGACCGAAGCGGTGCGCATCCATACTCTGCTGGGCGACCCGGAGATGGCGCAAAACCCGGCCTTCAAGGCGTTGGAGGCCGAGCATAACGCTTTCCTGGCGGCCTATCGCGCCCAGGATTGGGCCAAAGCCCGCGCCCATATGGCCCGCTGCCTGGAACTGAACGACGGCTTCCATATGGAAAAATTCTATCACATCTATGATGAGCGCATTGCCGCCTATGAGGCCAACCCGCCCGGCGCGGATTGGGATGGCGTCTATGTGGCGACCAGCAAATAAGCTGACGCAAAGCGGGGGCCTTTTGGAAACGGAAGACCCCCGCTTTTTTGCACAAGGCTGTGCATTTTCGCACAAAACATTTGAGACTTTTCCAGATATCCGTGTGAATGCGCCACGGGCATGATCGGGGCAACCCACCCCAAACCGGATGACCGATCATGACCCAGACCTCTTCTTCCCTTCCCCAGACCTTGTGGCAGATGGCGGGCATCAATCGTACCCCGCCAGCCTGGGATCAGGCGGTTCTGCTGCT
>JASLCK010000401.1 GCA_030151865.1 Rhodospirillaceae bacterium
AGCTCAATGGTAGAGCAGAAGCTTCCCAAGCTTACGACGAGGGTTCGATTCCCTTCACCCGCTCCAAGCTTTCCGCCGGTTTCCGGCGTTTCCTCCTAAAAATCGTTGAATTTTCGGACCAATTTGGACCAAGCTCTCTGGTCCAAGGGTGGTCCAGCATGGTCCGCCCTGCCCTGATTCCAGGAGCGGCAAATGGCGACGATCGATCAACGAGGGCCTTACCAGTTCCGCGCCCGCGTGCGGCGGAACGGCATCACCGAAACGCGCACCTTTGAAACCAAGGCCGAAGCGGAAAAGTGGGCTGCGATCCTTGAGGGCAAGGTCATTGGTGACGAATACCAAGACCGCCGCCAAATCAAGGAAACCAGCCTGAAACAGGCCTGCCTGTGGATGGAGGGCAACCTGGATGTCGGCAAGGCCGACACCAAGAACAAGCTCTCGAAGCTGCGCTACTGGCAAGGAACCAAGTTCGCCAACTGGTCCCTGGTGTCGATCCGCCCCGCCGATCTGCTCCGTTGGCGCCGTCAGGTCCTGGATGAAGACAACGCCGAGGATGGCGAAACCGCCGGGCCAGATGCCGAGGTTGGACCACAGACCGTGGTCCATCGGCTCAACTGCCTGTCCCAGGTCTACAAGAAATGGAGCCTTGCCCACGATCAGGAGGTCAACAACCCGGTGGTGGAGGGCGTTCGCCCCGGATTGCCGGGTGGCCGCAACAGACGCCTTAACCCTCATCCAGACCGGGAAGGAAAGGATGAGGAGACGCGCCTGCTGGAAGCCTGCACAGCGTCCTCACGCCCTTGGCTTCGTCCCGCCGTCGTCATCGCCCTTGAAACCTGCATGAGACAGGGTGAGCTTGCCGGCCTGACCTGGGATCGCGTCCGCCTCGATGTCGAGCATCCTTACTGCGATCTGCCGAAGACCAAAAACGACCGCGCCCGACGCGTGCCTTTGTCGATTAGGGCCGTGGAGATGTTCCGGAGCTTGCGCCCGGCGGATGGCGTGATTGGCCCTCGCTCCGTGCTGCCTGTAGACACTGGACGCGGCATTGCCCATGCATTCCGCGATGCAGTGTCCGACGAAGCCTTTCCTGATCTACGTTGGCATGATCTGCGCCACGAGGCGATCTCACGCCTCTTTGAGTTGACGGATTTGCGAGACACGGAAATCATGGCGATTAGTGGGCATCTTCGACCTGAGATGTTGGCGCGCTATACCCACCTGCGGGCGGACCGACTGGGGGCTCGCCTACCCGGTGGAAAGATGAACACGCGTGGGTGAATGCCACTTCCCGATTTGAGGCTGACGAATGACCACAGATGCTGAACGTCCCCCTTGCTTCGGAACAGATGATTGCAGCACTGCCATGCTTGCACATTGCCGCTGGGCGTCAGAGTGCGGCAGCGATTTTCCGTGGATCGGGGCCAGGATCTACCACTTGCGGACCACCATCGAAGCCGGAGACGGAACCGGGCATGATCTGGCGGAGCTGACGGTGCTGCGGGAGGCACTGACCAAACTAGACAGCAGGCCTCAGTCGGGCGCTCCTGTGGACCAACAGCACGACATTTTCTCACGCCTGATGCGGATCGAAGTAGACCTTGTTCATCAGGGAGTCCCGTCGGCCCGCGCCGTCGAGCTAATTCTGGAAGCGGCCGTCCGCCTTGCTGCAACCGCGATGGCAGCAGGCAGGCTTGAGGTTATGGTGAACGACACCCTCAAGCGCCTCCAGGCGTCTCCCTTGCCCCAAACTACGCGGCAGCCGCCGCCAGAGAATGGGAGGCCGTCGTGGTGTCGCGGAGTGATCGACGGCGATCAGTTACCTTAGCCGCCTACTTCAGGAGTGAAGAGCCGGTGAGACAGGTCGGAGCAAATCTCACCTGAAACATACTTTGCTGCAATTTCTGTTCGATGGCGGTTAACAATGGAACGTCCAATAATATTATACCTGGACACACAAGATTATTCGCGGTTTGCGGATTGTTTCGCCGGGCGCGGCTCGACTCATGCCGAAGAGGTGCTTGAAGCATTACTTCCAATGATCCAGTCTGGACAAGTTGTTTGCCCCATTTCCATGGTGCATGTCTCGGAACTTCTTCAGTATGAAGATGGCGGACATCAGCTCACTTACCGCAAGGCTGAAACAATTGAGAAACTTTGTTGGCCTAATGCATTCGCAGATTTTAATTCATTGATTGAGCGCGAAATTATTGAATTCGCCTATCACCAGAAAGTGATTAAGCATCTTCCGAGTAAACCGTCACCACATTTTCCTTTGAGGTCTGATGGAATGTGGCTATCAGGTCCGACGGGTTCTCTGAGCGATTTCGGGAAAGAAATAGAGAACTATTTGAGTGAAAACATGAAGAAAGATAATCAGATATCGCGCCAGCAACGACGTCAATTAATGGCTGACTTCAAGAAAAATGGCATTCATGAGGTGGCAGCTGAGCTGAAAAAAAACAACGCTATTTGTGGAATAGATAAAAATAACACCCTGACCAAACGCATGAAGGATAAAGATTTGTTTGCTGAACTTCTGATGGGTCGGGTTGCAGCATCGGAAGTGGAGATGGAGTTATACCACGGTCTGTTTCAGCCAACGAACTACGTAAAGTGGTTTTTCGGTGATGATAATGAAGACAAAACCCCACATTACTTAGCCAGGAGTGTGGGTATCCAGCTACAGCGAGATATGGAGAAGATGAGGCAGCAACTAACAGTAGCCCCAGCGCCCAGTTGGAAGCAGACGATCCACGATCTTTCAGCCAACATATTCGATAATGCCTTTCCCGATGTGGCCGACAAGCTACGAAAGCTCGGAGGCAGTTCTGCAAAAATTGAGGCATTATCAAAAAGTGAAAGTCGTCGAGATATACCTGCAACATCGTTCTTGACTACGTTATTCGTGCATATGATGAAGAGGCACGAAAAAAATACGCCAAATTCTCCAAAAATAAAATTCAGCGATGCTGGAGATATTATGCACTCTATTTACATGCCACACTCTGATATATGGCGCGGTGATGCGGCCACGGCCGAGTTGCTCAGGCAAACATTTCCAGCACTATCAGGGAAGGTTGTCGGAAAATTGCAGGACCTTCCCGCTGCCCTGCGCCGGTCTATTGAGTGCAGGCCATCGACAGCCTCAGGGCCGTCAGGGCGGGCCTGATGGGCCGTGCGGCAACGTGGACTGCACCCCTCCGCAGGTTGCGTGAATTTTTTGTGCGAGGGCAGCATTCCAGTCCTTCGCGCCCAGCGGGGGCTCTTCGAACTGGAACGAGTATCCTGCCCGCAATGCGGCCATCCGGACCTCAATAGCATACTTGCGCCCCTGCACGTCCAAATCCGTCCCAGCAACGATCTCCGCACCCGAAGGCATCGCCTTGATGACGGCCTCCAGGTCCTTGACGTCGTAGCCCTGGCGGAGCGCCACATACCGAGTGTGGTCGTCGCCGTAAAACTGGTGGAAGCTCATTGCATCGATGGGCGATTCCACGACAACCAGCCGGCGGTCATCCGGCTGTGCCCGAGACACCCAGATCCCCGGCACAGCACCGGCCGTATACGCCTTGAACGACTTGTCCGACCCCTGCGGCGGACGGTTTCGTCGCTCGACAGCCACCAGTTCGCCCGCGTGCCAGTACGGAAAGACCGCATTCTGCCGCTCATCCACCCGGAAAGTTCCGGCAAATCGCGTCTCAGCCAAAGTGGCTGGCACCAAGCCGCGCGATTTCTCTAGGAAGATGCTGCGGCCGCTGATATTGCTGCTCTCCCATTCCAACTTCGCCTGGATCGAGTTGCCTCTGGTCGCTTTGGGCCTCGGCTTGGGCTCCCAGCTTCCGCCGTCGATCTGCGGGTGCCCTTCCATAGGCCCTGTGAACAGCCGCAGATCATGGAAGAGTTCCCCCCAGGTCCCCCCCTTAATCAGGCGGACCAGGTCGATGGCTGTGCCATGGTTCCCCAGATTATCGCTGAAGCACCAGTGCCCCGTTTCGGCATTGATCCCGATGACCAGCTTGTGCCCCGTGGAATTCCGCATCACCGCGTGGTTTCGATCGCTGGCTCGGAAGTCCTCCGAAAAGCCGAGCCACGCGGCGACTTCTCGCAGGTCAACCTTGGCCTTGAGGTCGTTCAGATCATCGGCCCGCCGCCTGTTCACCGCGGCCACTCCTCGTTCCACTTGCAGGCCAAGGCCACGTAGGCGCTGTGCAACTGCCCGACGCTCTTGCTCAAGCCGTTCACGTGATCCATCAAGGTTACGATCTGCCCTGTCAGCCTCTGCTCCCGCTCGACGGCTTCGGCTTCGAGGCGCTGCACGGTTTGAAGGAGCGCCCGCTCCATTGGCGTCAGAGACATTCCGATCAATCTCCTTATTGCCCGCCTGCGGCGGTGACGGCCCCTGCAGGGCCTCTGGACGATAGGAAGAAAAAGACGAGTGGTCAGCGGGAATGGTGTCCCCGCCCCCCGTTTGGGCGGTCAAGCGCAGCCGTTCGGCGGTGACCAGGTCGAGCAACTCGGGATTTGAGACAGCCAACCCGGCCCGGACGGCCGCAACCGCAGCCATTCGCTTGAACTCTGCCGATCCTTTCAGGGTGATGCTGGTCCAGCCCTTGGCCTGGGCTTCGGCCACCATCAGCTTTACGGCGTGTTCCGTGGTGCGTGTCGTTATCAAGCGGGTGCCGTGATCGCGAATCTCGGCGCCGTCCGTCAGCCTGACAGTTTTCGAGGCAGTGTCGACATAGCGCAGGGACATCAGCACTTCGTCGGGCAGCGTCCCGCCATACAGCGTCGTCCAGAGGCGCGCCTTGTACCGCTGCCGCTCCTCTTCAGTAGCGGCGGTTACTGAGCAACCTTCATCCACAGCCCCGGCATTTCCCGCAGCGTCGTCTCGGTCTGGGGCACCACCCGGACGTACAGCCCCGGCAGACCATTGACCGTCGTGGTGGGCAGGCGCCTGGCCTCCAAGGCCTCGATCTCCCGTTGCAGGGCGCTGCGCTGCGTCGTCAGCCTCTGGAGGTCCGAGGTGAACCACTGTGCCACTGCCCAAAGCGGCAGGCAGAGGATAATCGACGCCAGGGCGGTGACGACCAGGGGAAACATCCATGCCTTGGCCAGCAGCCTGCGCGTCGTGGTCCCCACCTGCTGCAACTGCTTGGCCTCGGCCTGGAAGCTCTGCCGGAAGGTGCCAAGCTGGGCCGTCGTATCGGTTTCGATGGAACTCAGCGCGCTTTCGATGGAGATCGACAAGTCGCTCTTCAGCGTCATCCAAGCCTCGGCGTGGATGCGGCTGATTGCCTCCCGCTCCTCGGCTGATTGCCGCTCCAAGGTCTGCAACAGATTGGAAAGACTGGGCGAAGATGGGGCCTTTGAGCCGGATGCGTTCGCCATCGGGCGCGGCGATTGTGATGTAGTCCTTGCCTGCTCTTGGGACGACAAAGCCAGCCTCCTTCAGCTGCTCAATCAGGTCGTTGCGGCTGCCAATGACGCCGGCATCGATGCGCTGGCGAACCCATTCGGCCATGATTTCGCGAGGATCCCGCTGCACCTCGTGGCCGGCCCGCAGCGCTTCGGCGGCCGTCTTTTGTTTCCAGTCGGGCACCTTGACCAGGCGAGCGCGAGCAGGGTCTTCCGGGTCGGCCCATCCATATCGGGCGTTGAACGTGTCTCGGAAGGCGTCCCAGAGGGCGCGGCTCATGCTGCCCGGCGGGTGGGGATTGATGCTCCGGATCCTGCCATCACCGGCCAATAGGCCGCGCGGGGCACAGAAATTGAGTTCAAGCCGGCCAGTATGGGTGTGGGTGGTCCAGAAGGTGGGCGGGCGGTTGGCTTCGGGGATGCCGGCGTAAGCCGTGTCCTCAAATGACTGGATGACTTCTGCAACACGGCGGCGAGCTTCCTGGTCGCCAGCATTGAACGCAGTGGCGTCAACGTCCTCCATGTCAAACGACAGGACACAGGAGGAGTAGCGGCGCTGAAACGGTGTGGCATTGATCGCCTGTCGCATGAGCGCCGCGTCGCCGCGCAATACCTCTGGCGGTGGGTTGCGCCTCACCTTTTCCCATTTCCCATCGGGTGTCGGCTTCATCACCTCTGAGGCTTCCATGTAGGTCGTAACGCCGTGCCCGGTAGCGTCGTCGCGACCATCATGCGTGGACCACATGACCATCATGGCTGCACACTATCCCTTTGGCCGAGATCGAAGGCGTGGCGGACATCGCGCTCCAGACGCATAAGGGCCAGCACCACCCGATGTGCGTCGGCGGCCGACTTATAAGCGTTCGCCCACCGGACCAGCTGGTTGAGGTTGTTGGTCAAATTGCACAGCAGGAAAGTCCGGCGCTGCCAGTCGGCACGATTCACGACTTGGGTCTTGGTCGGGAAATCACGCAGGAACTCGGACAAGTTCACCTCGGCGGCGGCGGCCATGGCCTCGAGCCGCGCTCGCTCCTCGTCGGACATCCGGACCTTGACGGTATGCTCGCGGCGCTTCCGGTTCTTCGACACCTGATTGCCTTTTTCTTCCTATTGCCGGATCGGGGGATGCAAGGGGGCCTGCGCCCCCTGCCAAGGCTCCGTGTGACCATCTTGGAGGGCCACACGGAGGAGCCTTGCTTAACTCCCCTCCCAATGCTCGATTAATTATAATGAATATTTAAAAATAACGAAATACACCAATGAAATTGCGAAGCATCTATTTTAACTAATCCGCCTACATTATTTCACCAATACAGAAATCAGAACGATTCTCTGGCAGATGGCGCCATCTATGGGACGAAAGATGGCGCAAGATTGCAGGGCGCAACCTAGGCAGGACTAGGGACGTAAATGCTGCGACCATATCTGCAAGAAGACCGCTATGGACCGAACGTGGACTGCCGAGTGGAACCAGATCCCGTATAGCACAACCATGAGTATGTGATAAGTTGTGACTTAGGGTGAAACGACGGAGACAGGGACAATGGTTGATTTTAAGAAGAAGCTCAGAGGCAAGGTCGTGGAGAAACCAACGGATCCGGTCAAGCTCTACGACACACTCGACCGTGAAGCTGATAAGGGGCCGTTGCGCCCGGCGCAGACCGCCGTCCTCACCAACTGGTTCAGCAAACACCAGGGCGATCGGGACATTATCGTCAAACTGCATACCGGGCAGGGGAAGACACTTATTGGCTTACTAATGCTGCAATCGCGGCTCAACGCGGGGCTTGGGCCGGTCGTCTACCTCTGCCCCAACAATTATCTCGCCGATCAGACTCGCGAGCAGGCACGTCAGTTCGGTATTCGGACCTGCACATCCGACAGCGAACTCCCGGAGGAGTTCCTGGACTCGCGATCGATCTACGTGACCTCAGTCCAAAAGCTATTCAACGGCCTAACCAAATTCGGTTTACACAACCAGTCGACGGCCGTTGACACCATCCTGATGGACGATGCTCACGCCTGCTCAGACATCATTCGCAGCCAGTGCAGGATACATATTCCCAGCGATGAGCCGGCCTATAGCGCTTTGAAGGCGCTGTTCTCCGCGGATCTCGAGGCGCAGGGCAGTGGGACCTTCGCCGACATTGAGAACGACAAGCGCGACGCCTTTCTACCGATGCCCTACTGGGCGTGGATTCCACGCGAAGGCGAGGTCGCGAATATCCTCTCGAAAAACGCGGATCGAAAATCGGTTAAGTTCGCCTGGCCACTGTTGAAAGACATGCTGTCTCATTGCCAGTGCTTGGTGTCCGGCCAGGCGATTGAGATTGAGCCGTATGTCGCGCCGCTTGCCGCGTTTGGCTCATACTTTAAGGCTGCGCATCGCATCTTTATGTCGGCGACGGTCACCGATGACGCGTTCCTCGTGAAGGGGTTACAACTCGCTCCGAAGACCATTACGAATCCCCTCACCTTTGCTAACGAGACTTGGTCGGGCGAAAAGATGATCTTGGTCCCTTCGCTGATCCACGAAGACCTCGATCATGCCGCAATGGTAGAGCTTTATGCCGCCCCATCCCCCAAAAGAAGGTATGGGCACGTCGTGCTGGTTCCCAGTTTCGACAAAGCGAAGTCTTGGGAAAAGGGGGGCTCAACGATTGCTGATGGCGACAGTATCAGTGAGGTCGTCGGCGCTTTGAAGGAAGGTGAGTTCGAGAAGACCGTCGTCCTTGCCAACCGCTACGACGGAATTGACCTTCCCGACAACGCATGTCGAATTCTGATCTTCGATTCGAAGCCTTATTCGGAAAGCCTAGTCGATCTCTATCAAGAACGTTGCCGGCCTAACAGCGCGGCGACGCTCATGCGGACGGTTCGCTCCATCGAGCAGGGGATGGGCAGGAGCGTCCGGGGAGAGAAAGACTATTCGGTTATCATCGTAATTGGTGCGGACCTCGTGCGACTGCTTCGCGACAAGACCTCGCGGCGTTTCCTGTCATCGCAGATGTCGACCCAAATCGAGGTCGGCCTGGAAATCACCGACATGGCGAGACAGGAGATCGAGGAGGGCAAACAACCGGAGAAGGCGTTCCTGGACCTTGCGAAGCAATGCCTGGGGCGCGACGAGGATTGGAAGGCATTCTATGTCGAGAAGATGGATGATGTGAAACCGTCGGGGTCAGATCCGAAGGTGCTGCAGATCTATGCTGCGGAGCTCGCGGCCGAGCAGGCCTATATCGCCGGCGACTACGCGACCGCCGCTCGAACCTTGCAGGCGTTATTGGACAACGGCGTAGTCGAACGGGATGAGACCGGTTGGTATCTACAGGAGCAGGCTCGGTTCAACTGGCAAGAAAACCGCGCGGAGTCGCAGGCCAAACAAGTCGCCGCTCACAAGAAGAACCGTCAACTGCTCAAGCCGCCGACCGGAGTGACTGTAGCTAAACTAACCATCGTCAGCCAGGGGCGAACCGAGCGCATTCGCCGATGGATCGCGGACTATGCGAGCTATGACGATCTCAACGTCAGCGTCACGGAAATCTTGGAGCGACTGGTCTTTGGCGCCAAGGCCGACAAGTTCGAGGACGCTCTGAATGAACTCAGCCGCGCAATAGGCTTCGTAGGAGAACGTCCAGACGCCGAATGGAAGGAAGGTCCAGACAACCTCTGGGCCTTGGACGACAGCCAGTACCTGTTGTTCGAGTGCAAAAGCGAAGTGGATGTCACGCGCTCTGAGATCAACAAGCGTGAGGCCGAGCAGATGAATCGGTCGAGCGCTTGGTTTGAAAAGCATTATCCTGGCATGAAGGTGAAGCGCCTGATCATCCATCCCGGTGGGAAGATCGAAAGCGCTGCGGCATTCACCCACGACGTAGAAGGCGTGCGCGAGGCGGATCTCAAGCGTTTGGTTAGGGCTGTGCGCGAGTTTTTTAAAGAGTTTGAGGCGCAGAATCTTAAGGATCTGTCTGAGCCGCACATTCAGAATCTTCTCAATGCGCACAACCTCTCGGTCCCCGACCTGCTGTCTAAATATTCGCGCCGTTTAAAGGACGTGAGATAGAAAAAACCGCTGAGTCGGATGCTTGTCAGCGATTCCGATATACGTCCATAACCTGCGGAGAATAGACGTGTCACCGGTTGATAGGCTTGTGCTGGGCACCGTCAACGCGCCTTGGAAGCGGAGCATCGACGGCGATCAGCTCGCCGCCGCGATCGTTGCCGGTCCGGCGGCTGGCTGGAGCGGCTGGCTCGTTCACGTCGCCACCTTCTTTTCAGAAGTTCGGCCACACCTGATTCGGGCGTTCTCAGACCAGCATGGAATCGACTGGGCAACTGTGCTCCAGCGGTACCAGGAACTGCGCGAGGAGACAGTGGAGCAAAACCCAGAGCTTGAGGCTGCTTTTGACGCTTCCGAAAATTAGCCCCGGCAGTCAACTGGCGGAATCGGGGGCAGTTGGGCGCTCGCCCTCGGCAGCGCGTGGTTCATAGATACAAAAGATACGGATTCATCTATATAGATCATTGGTGGTTTAGGTCTACGTTATATGCTATCATTGCTAATGAATTAACGGCGAGTTGTGATGCGATGAGCGACTACTGGACCGGCTACTACAATGGACAGCAAGCGAGGGAGGCCCAAGATTCAGCTGCAAAGTTGGGGCATGCATTCGCCCGCGCTTTGACTGGCATCCCTCAAGCCCCCTCCCTGCGCCAGCAACTGGATGCGGTCCATGCAGAGCTGCAGGCGCAGACGGTGGGTAGAACTATTGCACGGGCAACCGTATCTGGCATGCAAGCCGTTATCGCGACGCTTTCCCCAGCCGCCCGGGCAGAAATTGAAAAGGCCATGGCAACCCACTTCGACCAGGCGTTTGTTCGAAGGGCGGGTGAATTAGGTCTGACAGCCTCAAACTTGTCCGACGTGATTCCCAAGGCAAAGGCAGCCCTATTGCATCGCTAAGGGCCACCTCACTCGCAGTCATACGTCTGTATGTGTATCGCTACGGGCGATCATGTCTTCAGGACGCACCTGGCCACGTCGACCGCCTGAGTGCCCACCACCACCGGTCCCATCGGCTTCTGAGCCTCCACCAGACAAGCCTTTGCGTGCGCCATCTGCACCATCGGCGACCCCCTTAGAACCAGTCTGCCCGGCACGATCCAGAGCATGACCGGCCGAGGCCGAACCATCCATATCCTGCATGACCGCACCACCGATCCAACGCAGGATCTGGTTCGGCATCACGTCCACGGTCTTAAAGCTCATGTTCGCGATACCGTAAACGGTAACGCTGTAGAGAATCACATGCAGGGTGCCGATCAGCAGACCGACCGAAGCACCGCCCTGCACCGACTTCATTGTCGGCAGGAACAGCACGTTGAAGAGGGACACGACCGCGTTGAATATCTGCAAGCCGATGACCAGAGCAACCACCATCAGCACGGGCCGCAGG
>JASLCK010000403.1 GCA_030151865.1 Rhodospirillaceae bacterium
ATGGCCAAGGGCTTTGACCAGTCGGGTGTCTGCGCTGAAATTTATCCGGCGGCAAAAATCGGCCATCCGGCTGAAGGGCGCATCAGTCTATCGGTTAATGGCCAGATCAAGCAGGACGGCAATCTGAACCAGATGATTTGGTCGATCCCGGAAGTGATTTCGGTGTTGTCGCGCTTTGTGACCTTGCAGCCGGGCGACCTGATTTATACCGGCACCCCTGCCGGTGTCGGACCGCTGAACAAAGGCGATGCGGTAGAAGTCAGCATTGCCGGTGTCGGCTCCCTGTCTTTCTCGATCATCTAAGGCGGGGGATAGTTGGTGCGTTTCGCCACGTGGAATGTGAATTCCATCCGCTTGCGTCTTGAACAGTTGCAGGCGATTGACCAGGCTTTGCAGCCTGATGTGTTGTGCCTTCAGGAAACCAAGGTGGTGGACGATCTGTTCCCGCATGAGCCGTTCGAGGCTTTGGGATATCGCCACCGGGCCATCCGGGGGATGAAAAGCTATAACGGCGTGGCGATCCTTTCGAAGCTGCCGATCGAGGATGTCTCGACTCCGCAATGGTGCGGGCGCGATGATTGCCGTCATCTGACAGCCAAGATCGGCGGCATCACTGTGCACAGCCTTTATATCCCGGCTGGCGGCGATGTTCCCGACCCCGAGGTGAACGAGAAATTCGCCCACAAGCTGGCCTTTTTGGATGAAGTGACGGCTTGGTTCGCCGCACAAAACCCGGATGCGCCGCAAGTTCTGCTGGGCGATTTCAATATCGCGCCTCTGGAAACCGATGTTTGGTCCCATAAACAATTGTTGAAGGTGGTCAGCCATACCCCCATCGAGGTGGAGCGTCTGGCCAAGCTTCAGGCGTCGCTGGGATGGGTGGATGCCGTACGACAGGTCATTCCACCTGAGGAACGGATTTATAGTTGGTGGAGCTATCGCTCCCCCGATTGGGCTAAGGCCGACCGTGGCCGCCGCCTGGATCACGTTTGGGTCAGTCCCAGCTTGGCCGGACAAGTGCGCCGGGCCGAGATCATGAAGGAGACGCGGACCTGGTCGCCGCCATCGGATCATGTTCCGGTGATGGTGGAGTTAGCGTAAGCAATCGGGTATTGGAAGTAGCCTGAAGTTTTGAAGCAAAGGAACGGCAATGAGCCTGGAAGCTTTTTTCGCGCAGGAATTCGCCGAACATGCGGCGACCATCGAAGCGACCCGCAATGCGGTCGGGCCGTCCTTGCTGGCTTTGACGGAAGTCTGTCTGAAATCCTTGCGCAATGGCGGCAAGCTTTTGTTCCTGGGCAATGGCGGCAGCGCTGCCGATGCCCAGCATCTGGCGGCGGAACTGGTGGTGCGTTACAAGATCAATCGCCGCGCCTTGCCCGCGATCGCCATCACCACCGACACGTCGATCCTGACAGCGGCGGCCAACGATCTTTCCTATGACGATGTGTTTTCCCGCCAGATCGAAGCCTTGGCCAAGCCGGGCGATGTGGTGATTGCCATCAGCACATCGGGTAAAAGTCCCAATATCATCCGTGCCCTGGAAGCGGCCCGCGCCGTCGGCGCTGTTCCCGCTGGTCTGACCGGACGCGATGGCGGGGCGATGGTGGGCTTGGCCGATCCGTTGGTGATCGTGCCGTCCCAGGTCACCGCGCGTATTCAGGAAATGCATATCCTGATGGGACATATGTTGTGTGAGGCGGTTGAACAGGCGTTTGCCGGATAAGGTCAGCCGTTGGCGCAGAGTACTTGAAAACAAAACGCCCGGTCTTTGATGGACCGGGCGTTTTCATGTGTCAGGGATCACGGCTCAAGCCCTGATCGGCCAGGGCCGTCAGGTATTTTTGCCAGATCTCGTCTTTTTCCTCGCCCAGGCGGCGCAGGTAATCCCAAGTGAAGATGCCGGTGTCGTGCAGATCGTCAAAGGTCAACTTGACCGCGTAATTGCCGATCGGCTCGATGCCGATGACACCGACGTGACGGCGTCCGGCGATGGTCTTCTTTTCCTGCGGACCATGGCCTTGCACTTCAGCACTGGGGCTTTCCACCCGCAGCAGTTCGGCGGGCAGCTCGAAGTGGTCGCCATCGGGAAAGCTGACGGTCAGAACCTTGGCAGCTTTGTCATAGCGCAGTTCGCTGGGTTCCATCATGGCGGCGGACTTTACGAAATCTGCCGGGCTTCCGACGGCAGCATAATCGGAATGCCGTCGCGGATCGGATAAGCCAGACCAGCCTTTTCGCTGATCAATTCCTGGGTTTCGGCGTTATAGGTCAGCGGCCCCTTGGTCAGCGGGCAGACCAGGATTTCCAACAGCTTGGGATCAACGCCGGGGGTACGCTCGGACATCGGGGTTCTCCTCATTGACGCAGGAAAGGGCTGCCGCTTTTTTCGGCCAGGGCCATTTCCATCAGGGCGATCAGGGTATGGGCGCGCAGGGTGGAATCGGCACATTCCAGCAAGGCCTGCTTTTCGCGGGGATCGAAGGGAAAGGCCATGGGCAGCGACGTCAGCAGCGACAGGTCGGTTGCTCCTTCCAGGGCCTTCCAATCCACTTCCATATTGTAAAGTTTGGCGAACGAGCGCAGCACCGCCAGCAGGCGAGGCCGGTCGAGACGCAGGTCGGGTTCGGGTTCGTCCAGATCCTGTTCAAACTCGCTCCAGTTGGCGACGATGCGGCGATAGCCGCGTGCACCCTCGACTTCCTGGCGAATGCGAAAGCGGCAAACCCCGGTCAGGGTGACCAACAATCGTCCATCCTCGGTTTCCGAAAATGCGCTGATGCGCCCGGCGCATCCCACTTCGTACAAGGTGGGGGTCTGGCTTTTATCCTGGGGGTCAAGCGGCTGAATCATGCCGATTAACCGACCCCAGCCCAGGGCGTCTTGCACCATGGCCAGATAGCGCGGCTCGAAGATGTTCAAGGGAAGACGCCCCCCGGGCAGCAGCAACGTGCCCGCCAGCGGGAAGACCGGCAGCAATTGCGGCAGATCGCGCGAGCTGGGGTGAAAGGGGCGGTGCAGGCTCATGGTCAGGCAAACATCATCGAGGACAGACGCTTGCGGCCTTCCTTGGACAAGGGGTCCATGAAGCCGAAAGCTTCGAACATCTTGACCAGTTGCTTGCGGGCGGCTTCGTCGTTCCAGGTGCGGTCGCGGCGGAACAGTTCCAGCAGTTCTTCGACCGAGGCTTCCCGCTCTCCATCGGCGTAATAGGCCAGGGCCAGATCATAGCGGGCCTGATGGTCGTCGGGATTTTGAGCAACGGCGCGGCGCAGTTCGGCGGCGGGACCGGACTGGGTAGCCTGATGAGCCAGTTCCAGGGCCGTCTTGACGGCAACGATCTCGGAATTCTTGGTCAGATGGGCGGGCAGTCCGGCCAGGATTTCCTTGGCTTGTTCGGTCTGGCCTGCCTGGATCAGCAGACGCAGATAACCGGCCATGGCGGTGGCGTTTTCCGGTTCCTGGGCCAGCACCTCTTGATAGATGGCAACCGCGGTTTCCACGTCACCTTCGGCGACGAACTGCTTGGCTTGTTCCAACGCATCGGCAATGCCGCCATCGTCGCCGCCCACCAGACCGACCAGCTTCTTGGTGAAGTCGCGGATTTGGCTTTCGGGCAACGCGCCGACAAAGCCGTCCACCGGGCGGCCCTGATAAAAGGCGTAAACGGCGGGGATCGACTGAATGCGCATCTGCGCTGCCAATTGCTGATTGGCCGGGCTTTCCTCGACATTGATTTTGATCAGCCGCAGCGCGCCTTTGGCTTCGCCCACCAGCTTTTCCAAAAGCGGGCCCAAAGTCTTGCAGGGGCCGCACCAAGGTGCCCAGAAATCGACGATGACGACGGCTTCGCGCGACGCCTCGATGACGTCTTGCATGAAGGTCGCAGCCGAGCCGTCCTTGACAAAAGCATTGGCGGCGGCGGGCTTTGCCCCCTGACCGCCGAGATTGAGAAGGGTGTCCATGCAGCCGATTCCTTGATGGCGTTTCGTCTGGCAATAGATGGACTGCACCGGCACGCGAGGCAACCGAAAACCCGGTACCAATGACGCTTTTTGCAAAAAATATGAAAAAACCTCTTGCAAGGTCGGTCGGTTTCAGTAGTATGCGGCTCCCGACGACGTTGGGCCGAAACGCAAGTTTCGACAAAACGTTGGGATTTAGAAAATTGGCGGGCGTAGCTCAGGGGTAGAGCACAACCTTGCCAAGGTTGGGGTCGAGGGTTCGAATC
>JASLCK010000413.1 GCA_030151865.1 Rhodospirillaceae bacterium
TTTTCCTGGAACAGGGTGTTGATGCGGTCGCGGGCGGTCATCAGACCCTTGGCGCGTCGGGCTTCCTGCTTGTCTTCCCCGCCCCCGGCCATGGCTTTTGCGCGGCGGGCCTGCATATCTTCGAGCAATTTGGCGGAAAGCGTCATTTCGCGGTGAATCCTTTGTTATTGGCCAGCGGATGGTCCCTTCAACGTGGGCTTGACGAAACCGGGCGGAGGGTCAGCCGAACGCATAGGGGCTTAAGGTGCAAAGCTTTTATGGTCTTAGGCTAGCGCAACTGAAGGGTTGCGACAACCGACCGCGCACCTTGACCAAGGACAAGCCGATGAAATTTTTATGCGCGCCCAACCTTGGCACGGGGGCCGCGCTAGGGGGTGGAATGTCAAAAGGGCGGATTTGCGCGATAGGATATGTCCCTGTGGGTTGAGCAGGGATGGCAAAGGGGGAACTATTCTTGCCCGTCAGTCCCCGGTATCGACCGTCAAAGATTGACCGATGGCATAGAACTGCCCACCCGCCACGTAATGCAGGCTGCGCCAGGACGGATCGGCGGATTGAAAGTCCCAGCGGCCATCGCGGAAGACCCGGTCATCAGCCCAGGCTGCATGAACCGTGCCGATGAACAGATCGTGGCTCTGTTGATTGTGCGGTTCGGCCAACAGGTCGCACAACAGCCAGGCCGAGCAACCGGCCACCAGCGGCAGGTCAGATCCGGGGGCATGGAACAGGGTGACCCCAGCCTCGGCCAGTTTGTCGGGGCTGTCGTTCAGGCTGTGGCTGCCGACGTGATGCACCAAGCGGATTTGTCCGGCTGTCGGCACCTGGATGACGAAGCGTCCGCTTTTCTCGATCAACTCGCGGGTCTTGTTGGACTTGTCCAGCACCACGGTCAGTTTGGCCGGGGCGAAATCCAGGGCACAGCACCAGGATGCCGCCATCACATCATCGATACCGTCGTGACGGGCCGACACCAGCACGGTCGGGCCGTGATTGATCAGGCGGTAGGCTTTTTCCAGGTCAACCGGGCGGATATGGCTGTTCATGGGTCATTGTTCCACAGGCTGTGCGGCGCAGGCCGGGGCGGGGATGGTCAGGGCGTCGGGCCCCATGGCGGCCAGCAAAGACAGATAGCACTCATAATGACCGGTCCAACGGCGAACATCGGCGTCGGCCAGGATGCCCGGCACGTTGGTGATGTCGGCTTCCCCCACTTGCAGGCGAGGGATGTCGAGGCCGGTCATCAGGGTATCGAGCAGCAGCATGTTGCCCGCCGCCACCGTCGCGAAATGGGGATCGCATTCTCTGGCCCCCAGAGACTGGCGGCATTGGGTCAAATCGGCGGCGATCTGGTCATCGTTCAAGCGGCCCAGATGGGCCAAGGCGGCGTCCAGACCGGCGCGTTCGAAACCCTGGGCGTCGGCGCTGTCGGCAGGAATGACGCCGGTCTTGGCATAGAACAGCAACAGGGGGTGCATGCCATGCACGATGGAAATGCTGACCCCGGTGGCGGAAAAACCGCTGCCCAAGGTGCGGCGGGCCTGGGCGATGTCGTCCGCCAGCAGATGCAGCGCTTTGGCCTTGGCCTGATCACCCAAGGGGTTCAAGACGCAATCGGGGGCGGCCTGGGCATCATCGGCCTGACAATAGAGTTTGCGCCAGGCGTTCTGCCCCAGGGCCGCACCCCAGCCGCCGTTTTCCCCGGCGATTTGCAGGCTGCCGCCGCCGATATCCAGGATATAGGGGGTGGTCAGGGCCGTGCCCAAGGTACGGCGGGCGGCGATATAACCATAGCGCCCTTCGACCCGCTGGGGGATGACGAAGACGAACGTCCCGCTTTCCCGCTGGATGCTGCGCAGCCGTTCGGCCAATTGGGCAGGGCCGTTTTTCTCGGCGGCCAGTCTCCAGGCGGAATAGCCGCCTGCCACCTTGCGGCATTCGCTGGGAAAGTCTTGCTGAGCGGGCATGTCGCGCAAAGCGGCGACGGTCGGGGCGATGCTGTCGGTCAAACCGCCATGGGCCCAGACATCACCCAGGGCATCGACGGAAACCCGCTGATGGGATTCCCGCACCCCGCTGGCGTCGGACAGGCCGACCCGCAAGCCCGATGAACCGATGTCAAAGCCGATCATGCAGCCTTGGGAGATGTCCGCCGCTTGCGCCGACGGCACGGCAAGGCACAGCAGGGCTAAGGCGAAAGCTGGAACCGCGAGAGGGCGCATGGGATTGCCTTTCGGGCGGAGGTTAAAGCTCAGTGATGCAGGATATTGGGGGCGATCCAGGCAAGCAAGGCGACCGCAACGCCCAGGCCGCCCAAACCGCAGGCCACCCCGGCCAGGATCAGGCGGCTGGTCACCACAGCGGCGGAACACAGAACAATGGCGATCTGCAACGCCGCCGCCGCCATTTCAAACAGATGGGTGGCGTTGGTCAGTTCGGCCCGCTGCTGTTCGGCGACTTTGGCGCGGGCAGCCAGTTCCTTGCGGCCTTCGCCGGTTTCCGGCTCGCTTTCATAGCGTTCGGCGGTGGTGCGCCATTGGGTGATGCGCTTGTCCAGCGCCGCCAGCTTGTCCTTGTCGGTTTCCCCCACCGTCACCGTTTCCAACGCATCGGCGGCGGTCTTCATGGTGGTGGCGCGGATGGTTTTGGCTTGGAAAAACGACCAGAGATTGGCAGCTTCGATGTTGGACGCCATGGCCCGGTTGGCCGAGGTGCTGCCGCAGATTTCCACGATGGACAGCAGGCAGGCCAAAACGCTGATCAGGATGGCGACCCGCTTGTTAGTCTTGTTGCCGCCATGGCCGTGACCCGCATTGCCGTGATGTGCGACTTCGTGAATCTGTTCGTGGGTTTCGTGGGCTTCCATCGTCTTCATCCTGTTGGCCGGGAGAGACTTTTATAAGGATAGGTTTCGGGTGGGACAAGTCTGCGAGACGAAGCGCTTGTTAAGTTGGGGTGGCAATGGGGGAGGGGGTCTACCTTTTGATGGATTGGCATGCGATGGTATGCTGCATTAATGGTTGATTATCGCCGATAATCGTAAATCCTAAATACTGGTTCGGATGATTGATAATCCACCTATCCTATGTGTTATCTAATAGTCATTAGGTATTTTCCGTATTATAGTCTTCCCATATGCCTATAAGGTGGGGTTGGAGGCTTAGATGTTGAGTTTTTTTAAGAATGGCGCCCGTCAGGCCGAAGCAGTGTTGGACGCCTTAAGCAAGTCTCAGGCAGTGATTGAATTTGACTTGGATGGAACCATTCTTACGGCGAATCAGAATTTCCTCACCTTGATGGGATATCGGTTGGAGGAAGTTCGCGGGCAGAAGCATGCCCTGTTCGTCGAACCGTCTTACCGCGATAGCGCGGAATATCGCGATTTTTGGGACAAATTGCGGCGCGGCCAGTTTCAGCAGGCGCAGTTCAAGCGCATCGCCAAGGGCGGCAAGGAAGTCTGGATCGAGGGGTCTTATAACCCGATCCTGGGCAGCGATGGTCGTCCGGTCAAGGTGGTCAAGTACGCCACCGACATCACCGCCAGCAAAATGGAAAATGCCGATCTGCAAGGCAAGATCAACGCCATCTTGCGGGCTCAGGCGGTGATCGAATTCAAGTTGGACGGTACGGTGATTACCGCCAATCAGAATTTTCTGAATGTGCTGGGCTATCGTCTGGATGAAATCCAGGGCAAGAACCATTCGATGTTTGTCGAGGATGCCTACCGTTCCAGTGCCGATTACAAGAAGTTTTGGGATGATCTGCGGCGCGGAGAATTTCGTCAGGCGCAGTTCAAGCGTATCGGCAAGGGCGGCAAGGTGGTGTGGATCGAAGCATCCTATAACCCCATCTTCGATCCTGATGGCAAGCCTTATAAGGTAGTCAAGTTCGCCACCGATATCAGCGAACAGATCGCCCGGCTGAGCGACCTGAAGAAGCTGATCGACGTCAATTTCTCCGAGATCGATCAGGCCATGCGCCAGACTCACGAACAGTCGGGAGCGGCGCAAAGTGCGGTGGAGGAAACGTCGGCCAATGTGCAGACGGTGGCATCCAGCGCCGAGGAACTGGCTTCTTCGATCCACGAAATCTCGGAAAGCATGAGCAAGTCGCAAATCGCCACCGAAGGTGCCTTTAATCAGGTGGTCGCGGCGGGCGAGGCGACCCAGCGTTTGTCCGATGCCGCCATCGCCATGGGCGGCATTGTCGGGATGATCCAAAACATCGCCGGGCAGATCAATCTGCTGGCCTTGAACGCCACAATTGAATCGGCCCGCGCCGGGGAAGCGGGCAAGGGCTTCGCCGTGGTTGCCAACGAGGTCAAGAATCTGGCCAATCAGGCCGCCCGCGCCACCGAGCAGATCACGCAGGAAATCGAGGGGGTGCAATCCATCTCGACCGAGGTGGTCTCGGCCCTGGAAGGCATTCGGGGTTCGATCGACTCGGTGCGGGAATATGTCGCCGCTACCGCCTCGGCGGTCGAGGAGCAAAGCGCGGTCACCCGCGACATGTCGTCGAACATGCAATCGACCGCCGTGGCGGTGGAATCCATCGCGGGCAGCATCCAGACCATTTCCTCGGCTGTGGTCCAGGTGGACTCGACCATCAGCAAAACCAAGGATGCCGTGGTCGTGTTGGCCCGATAGCCCAAGGACAGCGCCCCCAAAGATAGCGCCTGAGAAAAAGCAACAGGGCCGGAAGCAATTCCGGCCCTGTTGGTATCTGGCGTCAGGCGCGGGTGGATGCACTTGGACGCTGGCGCGCTCTGGGAGTGTTGGGGCGGCAAGCATAAATGAGAATAAGGCCTTGAGTTCGTCGATAAACTCCGCGAGATAATTTTGGTTACGGTGCCGCTGCGGATATTTTGATTGGCAAAACAACGCAGCAAAGTGTCCCGTTTCCGCAAACGTCATTGTGCTGACGCCGTTAATTGGATGGCAT